>JAVBQK010000073.1:0-11225 GCA_031549105.1 Eubacteriales bacterium | reverse complement strand
GACATGATCCTCTCTCAGGATAAGGTGCTGATAGAAGACTTTGGCACGCGCTTGGTGCTTGTCAAACTGGATGCCGAGGCAGGCACAACGGTCGGCTATATCATGCAGAATACGATGTCGTTCGTCAGCAATGACGAGCGGGATAAGCACATTGCGGATAAGACAAAGCCTTCGGCTGAACCCTCAACCGAACCTTCAACAGAGCCTTCCACGGAGCCTTCAACCGAGCCTTCGACAGAACCTTCAACCGAGCCCTCCACGGAGCCCTCGACGGAACCTTCAACCGAACCCTCTACAGATCCCTCCACGAAGACTTCGACAGAGCCTTCAGTAGAGCCCATAACGCCTTCCCCCGCCCCCCTCCCCGTCCCAGCCCGGGGCGGCTATGTCCTGGAAAACTACGTCAACGTGCGCAAGGATGCCAGCGACCAGAGCAACATCCTGCAGCAGGTGAAAAAGAACACCGTTATCTTTATCACCGAGACGAAGCAGGGCACGGATGGTTTTAAATGGTACCATGTGGTGCTGGTGGAGGACAAGAGCCAGGCTATAGGCTACATCCGCGAGGACATGGCGCGGCCGATGACCGATTTCGAGCAGGATTGGTATGTCGCCAACCACACCGTATCGCCCGTCATTACCGATACGCCCACCACGACCCCCACCAACGTCCCCACGCTGCCCCCGCAGACCAGCGGCTTCATGCGCACCACCGGCTATGCCCCGATGCTCGTCATCCCCAGCGTCGGCGCGGCGCTCGTCACGGCGCTGGACCCCAATGCGGTGGTCTACGTACAGTGGCAGGAGCTCGACTCCAGCTACAACCTCTATCACTATGTCCGGTACGAAAACAAGTCGACCGGCATCTATCAATACGGCTACGTGCTGACCCGCTACCTCACGCCGATGACCGCGCAGGAGGTGGAGAACTACTTCCGCACAGCCACGCCGACCATCCCGCCCGCGCCGACGTATTCACCGCTGGCGTACAGCGGCTATGGCTTGCTGACGGCGAACAACGTCAACTTCCGCCAGACCGCGTCCACCACCGGCACCCGGCTGTCGCAGCTCAAGCAGGGCACCATCGTGCGCATCATCAATGAGGTGTACGCCGAAGGGTATACTTGGTACCAGTGCGAGAGCAACGGCGTTATCGGCTACCTGCGCGGCGACATGGTCTCCACACTGAACGTCAGCCAGTACATGGCGCTGGTGTCGTCCCCGTCGTATGACCAGAACGGTAACATTATTACGCCGACGGCCACGGCCAAATCGAACATCAACCCCAGCACCTATATCACCCCGGCGCCGAACGCGAACAGCACCATCACCTTCATCACGCTGCCGCCAATCGCGTCGCCTTCCCCCAGCCCTTCGCCTGACCCCTTTGCGACGGCGACACCCGATCCCTTTGCCACCGCGACGGCTTCGCCCGATCCGTTTGCGACGACCACGCCGTTTGGCGCAGGCTCTGTCGCCGACTATACGCCCTCTCCCGACCCGTTTGGGACGCTGGACCCCGGCCCCTCGCCCACCTTCCCCACGCAGAACACTTCCAGCTTCTCGCCCCCGGGCATCCTGCTGGCGCTGGTTGTGCTGCTGGTGCTGGTCGCGGGCGGACTGTACGGCTATTCGGTCTATAATAAGGCCCGCCGCAAGCAGTCTCAGGAGCAGGCACAGCGGCTAGCCGCCGAGAACCGCCGCAAGCAGCAGGGCGATACCCAGAGCCACCCCGCTGTTCGCAGGCCCACACCGCCGGGCGGAACTCCCGGTGCAACCCCAGGGGCAGCAGCGCCAGGCCAACCTGGACAGGGGCAGGCCGCACGGCCCGGACAGCCTGGGCAAACCCCCGCGGGCCAGCGTCCGGCGGCACCGGGCCAGACGCCCACGGGCCAGCGCCCAGCGGCTCCCGGGCAGACCGCGCCGGGCCAGAACGGTCAGGCCGCGCAGCGTACCGGCCAAAACCCGCAACAACCCAACCCCTACATGCGGCCTACCACGCCGCCGCCCCCACCGAAGCCCCCGGTGCAGGATGTCGTATCCTCAATGCCGCGCGCTCAGGTGGACGGAAAACCGGTTGATCCGACAAAGCCTGCCGCGCAAAGCCCTAACGCCAGGCCGCAGGGTGCACAGCCTAACAGCGGCAGCGTATCGCAGAACACCGGGCGCATGCCGGTAGCCCCGCCGCCGACCCAGCCGGATAACGAACCCGCGCCCACGCCGCGCAGGCGGCGCAGGTCGCAGCAAGATGGCAGTGGCCAGAACGGAGAATAACCAGTGATTTACCAGGAACCGGCCGTAAAATGGCCGGTTCCGCTTTTTGGGTCTCGTAGCGCATGGAAAAAGATGGTATACTAAGGCTGCCACCATAGTAAGCAATACCCCTTTTACTTAACACAAAGGAGGCCTTCTCCCTTGTCCATATTCCCAACGGACCTCTTCTGGCATGGCGTGGGGCACCGCGTGCCCGCCGCTATACCCGGCAGACTGATCCCGACGCTATGCGAAGCGGGTCTGACTGAAGACCCGGCAGACGGGTTTTTTAGCCGCCACAACGAATGGATTGCGCTTCGGCGCTGGACGCTTGCCGGGCGCGCCGACATCTCCACACTGGCAGCGGAACGCGTGTTCCTGCGCGCGCGCGGCGTTCGCGGCACAGGCGTGCTGCGCGCCTGCGGCGAGGTTGCTGGGACGTTTAGCCCGGGAGATTTTGAGATAGAGATTACCGCGCAGACCATCGGCAAGGAGACGGTCGACTTTGCGTTGGAGTTTGAGGCGGGCATGCCCATAGGAAACCCGCCGCAGGCATGCATCGGCGTGGATGACGGCATCCACCTGCGTGGCGTAAACCAGCTCCGCGTGACGGATCTGCACGTCACCCCGCGCATTGTCGACGGGTACGGAATGGTCGAGGCCCGAACGGCGGCACTGCCCTATGTGCCGGGGCGCTATACGTTCCGTTATGCCGCTGTGCTGGACGGTGAGACGCTTGCTGCCGAGGAATTTACCGAGAAGCTCTCCGCCGCGCAAACCGTGCTAACGCACCGGCTGGTGCTGCCGCTGCCGCGCAGGTTCATGCCCGGGGCGCAAAACGCCCCGGTGACGCTTCGCCTGACGGTTACGCGCGCGGGTCTTGTCTGCGACGACTGTTTGCTCACGACCGGCTTTCTGGATACCGCGTTCGCCGACGCGCCACCGATGCAGCTGCTGGTGGACGGAGCGCGGGTGTTTCTGTGCGGCGCGGAGTGGCCGGATGTGCCGCTGAGTCCCGCGGAAATCGACCGGCGGCTATCGCTGCTTGCCGCCGCGCACATCAATTGCGTGCGCGTGTATGGCCTTGGCGCGGATGCGCTGTACGACGCACTGGACTCACGCGGACTGTTGCTGTGGCAGGTGCTGCCCACGGATGTAACGGCTGCGGAAATGGTCATCCGCCGCGTGCGCCACCGGCCTTCTCTTATCGCCTACGGGTGCGAAAGCATCATGGCGGCGTTCAACCATCCCGCTAACGCGCTGCATCCCACCGTGGCGGCGCTATCCGATGCCGTGATCCGGCTGGACGGGCGCAAACCGTTCTTTGGGCCAATCCCGGGTGGTCAGGTAGCGCAGACCGGCCGCGACGATTTCGGCGCAGGGCGGAGCTTTGATGTGCTTGGCCCGACCGGGTACCCAGGCCCTGAGCGCCTCTGCCGCGATATGAACCTGGATGATGCGCTGATCCGCACGATCGCCTGCCCCGCGCCGGAACTCTCCATGGCGCTTCCGCCGGATGAGGTGCTGCACGCGCACCATGGCGCGCCGATGCCGGACATCGCGGCGCTGCGCGAGTGGTGCGATCCGGGCATGGAGGACGCCGCGAAGGCCGCCCGGTTGCTGCGCGCGCTCCAGGCGGAGACAGTCCGCTACACAGTGGAACGCGCGCGGATGCGCGCCGCCAATGCCTCCGGCGTGTTCGTCGCCGATCCGTTCGGGCGGCCCGGCGCGCCGTGCAGTACCGCGCTGTTTGACGGCGAGACGCCGCGCCCGGCCTACTTCGCGCTGGAGAGCGCGCTCCGTCCGTTGCATGGTGTGGCGCGGCTGGACCGGATGGGCTACTACTGCGGCACAGCGTTTGAAGCCAAGATTGGGCTGCTCGCGGACAACGCGGCGACCGGCCCTGTGACCGTGCGCGCCTACCTCTACCTGCCCGATGGCAGCATCCTAGCACATGCATCGTTCGAAGGCCCATCGGAAACGTCCGAGCTAGGCTTCCTGGCCGCGCCGTTGCCGGATAACCCCTGCGCATTGACGCTGCGTGTCACTGTGGAAAGGTTCCTGACGGTGCTGGATGTGACCGACTATACCATCTGCGTCGGCCTGCATGCGCTGCTCTGGCCGCTGGCGCACGCGCCATTCGCCGCCGTCCACGCGCGCGATGGCCTGCTTGCCAATGACTGCGGGCAGACCGCCCATTCTGTCTGTTGCTCCGCGTATGCCGACGATAAATTTCCCGGCTGGGGCGCGCTCCTTCCCGGTGAAACCCGCACCATCCGGCAGGAAAACGGGATAGAAGGGTTGAATTTGGAGCCTAACGGCAGAAGCTTCTAGTAGGATCCCTTTACGGGACGATATTCACACGCTGACAAAGGAGGGTCGTCGTCATGAACAAGAAATGTTACGCCATCATCCTTGCGTTTTTCGTGCTGATTGCCGCCCTCGGCTTATGCACGCTGATTGGCGGCGCGATCGCCTACTCGAATCGCCCGATCATTGATGACTATGTGCACGGAGGCGGGCTGATGGCCCAATACGAGCGTCATATTTGGTACGAGGAGGGATAGGCCCATGGGCAAGATCCGTATCGCGCTGGCGGGCGCGGGGATGACGTTTGATGTCAGCTGGGCGATGAACCTGGAGGAGGCCGATGGCTACCTCACCGACAACCAGCCCCGTGTGCCGCCTGTGAACCCCTATGAGGCCGAAACCGACCATTTTCTTTCCTGCCTGAAGGCCGGCACATCGCCTGACCCAGGCCTTGGTGACGGCGTAACGCTGATGCGGATGCTCTCGGGCATTTATCAATCGGCCAAGGAAGGGCGTGAAGTCTCCCTTTGAACCTGTTTGAAGAAGGGCTGTTTATGCGCCTGCCGACGCTGGAAACCCCCCGCCTGACACTGCGCAAGATGACCATGGCCGACGCGCAGGATGTGTATGCCTACAGCCGCGATCCCGAGGTGAGCCGCCATGTGCTCTGGGAGGCACACCGCTCCATCCACGAATCGCGCGCGTACCTGCGCTATGTGTTGCGCCAATACCGCGCGGGCGAGCCATCCAGTTGGGGTATTGAGCACACGGAAGACGGCCGCATGATCGGCACCATCGGCTTCATGTGGTGGAACCGCGAGTACCGCTCTGCCGAGGTGGGGTACTCTCTTTCACGTGCCTACTGGAACCACGGGCTGATGAGTGAGGCACTGCGCGAAATAGTCCGCTTCGGCTTTGATGAGATGCACCTCAACCGCATCGAGGCGCAGCACGAGGTGGATAACCCCGCCTCCGGCCGCGTGATGGAGAAGGTGGGCATGCGCAAAGAAGGCGTGCTGCGCAGCCGTCTGTATAACAAGGGAAAGTACGTGGATGTGGCGCTGTACGCCATTCTGCGAGGTGACCCGAGACGATGAGCATGTTAGGACGAACGGCGCGCGCGTTTGTGCGCCACCAAAATGAGTGCCTGGACGTGGAGCTTTTGCCGGTACCGCTCGGCGGCCTACCGAAGGAGCTGACCGGCGTACGCGTGGCAGTCGTGTCGGACATACATATGCACGGGGTGAAGCCCTATCATTGGAGCATCGCGGAAGCGGTAGCCTCTGCGCGGCCGGATGTGATCCTCATCGCCGGGGAC
Source organism: Eubacteriales bacterium (assembly GCA_031549105.1). GTDB lineage: Bacteria > Bacillota > Clostridia > Christensenellales > Aristaeellaceae > Avichristensenella. The sequence continues at coordinate 5,344 of JAVBQK010000073.1, read as the reverse complement.
ACCACCGACGATGGCACGCCGGACACGCGGGCGCTGGCCCCATTCTTCGCCGCGCTATCGGATGCGGCACCGACGGTCGCCATCCTGGGCAACAACGATTGCAGCATGGGCCGCACCGACGCCGTCCGCGCAATGTACCGCGAGGCGCGCGTTACGCTGCTGGAAAACGAAACCCGCACGCTGATGCTCCACGGCAAGCCGCTGAGAATCACCGGCCTGACCGACCCGGAAGCAGAGCGTGTGGGCGTCGCGCGGCCCAGGCCTGAGGGCGAGCATGTGCCGCTCAGCCGTGTGTTGCCGCCCAGCACAGGCGAGCGCAGCAAGGAGCGTCTGCCGTCCATCCTGCTAATCCACAAGCCACATCTGGTCAAGGACTATTTGGACCTCCGCCCCTCGCTAATCGTCGCGGGTCACGCGCACGGCGGCCAGTTTCGTCTGCCCATCGTCGGCGCGGTATTCGGCCCAGGCCAAGGCTTCTTCCCCAAGCTAACCAGCGGCCTCTACCCGATGGGCGACACCACACTCCTCGTCAGCCGCGGCCTGGGCAACCACGCGTTCCCACTGCGGATTGGGAACCGTCCGCATATTCCGGTGGCAGTGCTTGAGGGAACGAAGTAGGGGAAACGGGGAGGCGTCAAGAAGATACGCCAAGGGGTTTCACCCCTTGGAACCCTGACTTAAGGGCCATTGGCCCTTAAGAATCCCAACCTCGCCTGCGGGCGGGGTTGGGCTAATTTTTTGCAATGGGTGTTTCCCGCCGTGAGGCGAAGTGTTGGGTTTCCAAAGGGCAAGGCCCTTTGGCGAGGGGGCCAGGGGAGCAGCGCTCCCCTGGCGTTCCTTAGCGTCGCCTTTCGTCTCCCTTACGCCTTCCGCCGCTGCCTGCGTGCTTCGTAGAACAGCGCCGTTGCCGCGCAGGCGACGTTCAGGGAACTGGCGGATGAACGCGTGTCCATCGGGATTGTGGTCATGTCGTCGCATAGCTCGCGCAGGGATAGGCTTAGGCCGTCAGTCTCGTTGCCCAGCATCAGCAGCAATGGGACGGTCATGTTGACTTCGTCCAGTGTGTGCGCGGCGTGCGCAGTGGTGCCTAGCGCCAGAAAGTCCGGGTATTGGTGGCGCATGCCGGCAATCCACTCCGCGACGGTCGCGATGTCTGGCATGCGGATGACCGGCACGCGGAAGAATGAGCCCATCGATGAGACAACAACCTCCGGGTCGTACAGATCGACCGCATGCCCGGTCAGGATCAGCCCGTCCACGCCCAATGCGTCGCAGGAACGCAGCACGGTCCCCAGGTTGCCCCGGTTCGACGGCCTGTCAAACAGCGCCAGCAGCGGCGTGCCTTGGAAGGAAAAGGCAGGCGTGTCCTCCCGCATCCGCACAATCGCGAGCAGCTCGGATGTGTCCGTCTTGCCGCTTATTTCCGCCATTAGCGCGGAGGTTAGCTCGTAACGGGTATCTGCGGGTACCGTGGATAGCAGGTTTTCCGCCCAGCCGGACAGCGGCTTCTCCCGCGTGTAGAGAAACGCGCTGACCTTCCAGCCGTTTTGTACCGCTTCGTTGAGGTTGCGCACGCCCTCCACCAGGAACTCGCCGTACCGGTACCGCTTGTTGCGGTTCGTTTTTATCACTTCAAACTTCTGGAACGCCGCGTTCTTGGCAAAGATACGCTCAATCGCCATGCGCCGTACCCTCCCCGCTGATGAGCAGATCGCCTTCCGCCAGTGCAGTTATGCCGTTTATGTCACCCGGCAGGAACAGCGTATCGCCACGGGCAAATGCAATGGCTTCATCGCCGCACACCAGTTTTCCATCGCACAGCGCGGTCACGTAGCGGAAGCCCGGGCGCGACGCAAGCGGCATCGCCCCATCCACATGCAGGCGCTCCAGCGTAAAGTGTGGAGTATCCAGGTAGCGCGTGCAGTTGCCGCTCTCGCAGGGGATCGTTTCGCCACGCGTCGGCGCAAGCTGCAGGTCCACCCTCGCCACATCCACCGCCTTCTCCCAGTGCAGCGCGCGCGGATTGCCCGCCTTGTCGCGCCGGTCCCAGTCCCAGAACCGGTAGGTCACGTCGCTGGACTGCTGAATCTCATACAGCACGATGCCCGGGCCAATCGCGTGCACCATCCCCGCCGGGATATACAGCACATCGCCCTCGCGCACAGGGACCCAGCGCAGGTGCGCCTCGATGTCCTTGCCCGACAGCGCCGCCACATCCGTACCCGGCTCCAAGCCATAGACGAGCTTCGCGCCCGGCTCAGCCGAAAGGATCAGCCACGCTTCGGTCTTACCGAGCTTTCCGCCCTCGTGCGCGGCAGCGTATGCATCGTCCGGGTGCACCTGCACGGACAACGCCTCGCGCGCGTCCAGCAGCTTGAGCAGCAGAGGCAACGGTCCACCGGCCGCCTCCGTCAGTGTCCGCCCGTCCTGAAGGCGGCTTTCCATGCCGGGCAGCGTGGATGCCTCCAGCGCCTCACCGGTGCGGTCATCCGGGATATCCTTGCCAAAAACACGCCGAAGGGCGTCTCCGCCCCATGGTGTTTCCGCCCCATGACGATAGTAAGGGTTCAGCTTGTATGCAAAGCTCATTGCAAGTCCTCCGGCGACCAGCTATCCGCCCCGGCGTGCACGGTCAGCGTTACGGTCGCCAATGTAGTATCCTCGTTTGGGTGCAGCAAATGCAGCGTAAGCGCTTCTGTGATGCCCTCCGCAGGTTCGGCATACCAATACAGCGGTCGGCCATCGGAGATAAACGTCGCACCGACATTGATCACCTGTGTACCATCCCAGATGAAAAAGGAACCTATGGGCGCTACCCAGCGGAACCGGCATGCCACCGCCGCACCATCCGGGCTGGTCAGCTCCGCATCAAGCGGCAGGCCGGGCAGAGGGGAATAGCGCTCCGAGTAGCTGCGCAGCGTTTGCAGCGTGAGATCCCCCGCGTTCGTCTCCACCACCAACCTGCGGGCCGAAACAGATTCATCCGCCACTTGGAGCAGGCCCGGCGTGTACAGGATGGCAATGCTGCCATACCCGCCGTTCTGCAGGAAGTCGCCAATTTGGTAGAGCGCCCAGTCCTCGCGATCATCCTCCAGCAGCAGGCCGCGCTCCACCAGCCTGTCGGCCAGCGCTGACAGGAACTCCTCATATGCCGGTTGCAGCTTGCTAAGGTCCTCCCCGGTGAGAAATGCCTCCTCGGATATCGCGGCAGGGCAAGCCCCCAGGAAGGCGAGCGCCAGCAGGAGGACTATCCATCGCCTCATCGGCAACCCCCTTTCATGATATCTAATTAAAAAATAACGAACCATCTATGCCATTTCTTCCCTGCCTGCACTACCGCATAATCCGTCAAAAATCGGCAATGTGGTGCGTATAGCCCGAGTTTTTGTCGAATTCTTAGTGTTCAGGGAGCCATTACCCATAAAACACGCTATTATCCTTGACAAGTGGAGAAAACTGTGATAAACCTGCTGATATAGAAAAAATTGCCAATTTTACCCTTGGGAGGGATTCTCCATGGCAGGCCCCATCCAGATTACCTACCTGCATCACTCAGGCTTTGCTGTTCGCACGCGCGACACACTGCTCGTTTTCGACGACGCGCAGAGTACGCCAGCGCCGGGTGCTTCGCTTGAAACTGGCCGCGTGACCCGCTCACTCATCAAGGCCCACCAACGCACCCTTTTTTTCGCCAGCCATGCGCACGCCGATCATTTCAGCCCCTCGATCTATGACTTTGCGGATGCCGGCATGGTGCATTATGTGCTAGGCGATGACCTGCCGGAACGCTACAGCGGCTACCGCCTTGCCAAGGGAGAAACGCTGTCGCTGGGCGGCGCGGAAATCACCGCATACGGCTCCACAGACGCCGGTGTTTCCTTTTTGGTGAAGATTGATGGGTGGACGCTGTTCCACGCCGGCGACCTGAACCTGTGGCATTGGCGCGCGGAGTCTTCGGTGAAGGAGATCGAGCAGGCCGAAAAGGATTATGTAGCCGCCGTGGAACCGCTGATTGGGCAGTCGATCGACTTTGCCTTTTTCCCGGTCGATCCCCGGATGGGCGAACTGCACGACGCGGGCGCGCTGCACTTTCTGATGCACGTCAAACCCTGCGTGATGATCCCGATGCACTGGTGGGGCCGGGCCGATGTCGCGCTCGACTTTGCCAGGAGGAATCGGTCGAAGCATGTCGAAGTGGTAGCCTTAACCAAACCGGGCGAGACGATGCGCGCCGAAAAGAATGAGGACGGCAGCATTGTAATCGACCTTTAAGAGGAGGCCTTCGCATGGCGTTTACCTTTGCCCACAACAACTTCAATGTAAAGAATATGGAAGCGAGCCTTGCTTTCTACCGGGAAGCGCTGGGTCTGACCGAGCAGCGCCGCAAGGAAGCTGCCGACGGCAGCTTCATCCTTTGTTTCCTCTCGGACGGCAAGACGCCGCACCTGCTGGAGCTGACCTGGCTGCGCGATCACCCCCAGGCCTATGAACTGGGCGAGAACGAAATCCATCTGGCCCTGCGCGCCGATGATTTTCAGTCCGCACACGCCAAGCACCGCGAGATGGGCTGCATCTGCTACGAGAACGAAAAGATGGGCATTTATTTCATCGAGGACCCGGACGGGTACTGGATTGAGATCATCCCATGAACCACAACTGGCTCGCAGGCGTAGAGGCCTTCGCCCCCGACACCGAGCAGGAGCGGAGCGATAAACGCCTCATTCTTTGGTATGCCCAAATGTTCCCCGATACCGTGCTGCTACGCGATAACGAGATCGCACACGTCACCAGCTCCGGTTTTATTGTCAATCCTTCTGCGACCCGTATGCTGATGGCGCACCATAACATCCGCGGCTGCTGGGCCTGGACCGGGGGCCATGCCGACGGCGACAGCGACCTCCTCGCCGTAGCGCTGCGCGAAGCACACGAGGAAACAGGCGTGCAGGCCATCCGTCCGCTGACACCGGATATCGCCGCCACCGACATTCTAATCAATTATGGCCATATCCGTCGGGGCCGCTACGTCAGCGCGCACCTGCACCTGAACATCACATACCTCCTGGTCGCCGACGAAAGCGAAGCCCTGCACACGAACCCCGACGAAAACTCCGGCGTGCGCTGGATCGAAGAAGCGGAACTGGACACCCCCCTCTTCTCCGACCACGACAGAGCACTATACCGGCGGTTGTTGGAGCGAGCGAGGGATGCGCGGGGGTAGGAGACGCCCGGGGGCCCAAGTCCCCCCGGCGGCGGCGCGTACCCCCCCCCCGAGTGGGGAGGGGTTAGGTTTGACATGACCCCGGGAGGGAGGTGATGGTGGTGGGTGGGAGTGGGGGGCGGGGGT
>JAVBQK010000043.1:0-17149 GCA_031549105.1 Eubacteriales bacterium | reverse complement strand
ACGGCGGGATACATCCTGACAATAGATGTATCCCGCCGTGAGGCGAAAAAGTTGGGGTTTCAAAGGTCCGAAGGTCCTTTGGCAGGGTTTGGGACAGTGTCCCAGCGTTCTCCGTCTCCTGCCGCGACAGCCCTTTTTATGCGAAACATTGGCATCCCGGGCTGGATGTGCTATAATATCCTGCAATGCCTTCCAGCAGGAGGAACCCTTCATGAGAACAATCGGAACGGTGGCGCGCGGAGTGCGCGCCCCTATTTTGCGCGCCGGGGACGATCTGGCGCAGGCTGTTTTGGCCGCGGTGCAGGATGCTGCGGAGGAAGCGGCGTCGCCGCTTCGCGACCGGGATGTGGTCGCGGTGACCGAATCCGTTCTGGCCAGAACGCAGGGAAACTATGCTACACTGGACCAAATCGCAACGGATGTGCGCGCCAAAATCCCCGCCGGGCCGGATGGCCTGCGCACGGCGGCCATTGTGCTGCCCATTCTCAGCCGCAACCGCTTTTCAATGCTGCTGCGTGCCATCTCGATGGGCGTGGACAAGCTATACATACAGCTCGCCTACCCGGCGGACGAGGTCGGCAACGAGCTGGTTTCACTTGATGAGCTTGAGGAAAAGGGAATCGATCCCGCGCAGGATGTGCTGACGGAGGCGGACTTCCGCCGCCTGTTCGGCGCGCATATGCCGCACCCGTTCACCGGCGTCGACTATGTGGCGCCCTACCGGGAAACCGCACCCAACGCGGAAATTTTCCTTGCCAACGACCCGCGAGCGGCACTCACATACACGCGGAACATCATTGCCTGTGACATTCACAGCCGCAAGCGTACTTGCCGCCGCCTGAAGGCTGCCGGAGCCGAGACGGTGTTGACGCTGCGCGATCTGATGACCGCGCCAGTGGATGGCAGCGGCTACAATGCAGAGTATGGCCTCTACGGCTCAAACCTTGCCACCGAGGACTCGGTCAAGCTTTTCCCGCGCGATGCGCAGGCATTCGTCGACGATCTGGCCGGGCGGTTCCTTGCCGCCACGGGGAAGCGGGTTGAGGTGATGGTCTACGGCGACGGCGCATTCAAGGACCCGGTTGGCGGCATCTGGGAGCTGGCCGATCCGGTCGTATCGCCGGGTTATACCAAGGGTCTTTCCGGCACGCCCAACGAGATCAAGCTCAAGTATCTCGCTGATACGACGTTTAAGGACGTTACCGGCGAGGAGGCAGCCGAGGCGGCGCGTGATATGATCCGGAACAAGGAGCAAAGCCTTGAGGGTAAAATGGCCTCGCAGGGGACCACCCCGCGCCGCCTGACGGACCTGCTCGGCTCGCTGGCCGACCTGACCAGCGGCAGCGGCGACAAAGGCACGCCAATTGTGTGGATTCAAGGTTACTTTGACAGCTATGCGACCGACTGACCCAGGAAGGAGCGTCTTTTATGGATACTAACAAACTAAACCTGGCTGAGTATTTGGACGCCGCCGTGCTCGCCCCGAACCTCTCCGACAAAGAAGCGCGTGAGCAGACGCAGATCGCCATTGACAACCAGTGCAAGACCGTATGCGTGCGGCCCTGCTCGCTTGCGATGGCGACGGAGATGTGCCGTGGGCAGGTAACCCGTCCGTCTGTGGTGTTGGGCTTTCCCCATGGCGACCAAACGACCGCCGTCAAGGTGGCGGAGGCTGTCGATACGATGCGCCTGTTCCCCTATGAGGTGGATATGGTGAACAACATCGGCATGGTCCGCAGTGGAAATTGGGCCGCGTATGAGGCGGAAATCCGCGCGGTGGGCGAGGTTGTCCATGCCGGCGGCGCGCGGCTGAAGGTGATCCTGGAGACGTCGCAGCTGACGCTGGATGAGATCGGCGATGCCACGCGCGCGTGCATCCGCGCCGGGGCCGACTTTGTCAAGACCAGCACCGGGTTTACCGGCGCGGGCGCAAGCGAAGAAGCGGCGATGGCGATGCTTGCCGCTGCCGAGGGCCGCATTGAGGTCAAGGCCTCCGGCGGCATTCGTGATGCGGATAAAGCCCGTATGTTCATCGCGATGGGTTGCACGCGCCTTGGCGTGGGTGTCAGCAGCGTGCCGTCACTGCTCGCGGGCGGCAATATTGGTGGAGACGGATACTAAATGTCACAAGCAAAGCAGGGGAAAAAGCCCCTTACCTACAAGAACACGATGCATGCCTGCCAGCTTGGCTCCATTACGCAGGCGATCATCAACAACCTCGCGCCGCTCTTGTTCGTTATCTTTCAGGACCGGTATCATGTCTCGCTGGAGCAGATTGGCCTGCTGATTCTGATCAACTTCATCACCCAGCTGATCATTGACGCGCTGAGCGTCAAGTTCGCGGACCGCATCGGGTACCGGCCACTGCTGATTGCTGCGCATGGCATGTGCGCGCTGGGCCTGGTATTGCTGTCAATCCTGCCGGGTACGATGGCATCCCCCTACGCGGGGCTGGTCATCGCAGTGATCTGCTACGCGATCGGCGGCGGGCTGATCGAGGTGCTGACCAGCCCTATCGCGGACTCACTACCCAGTGATTCCAGCGCGGCGACGATGGCGTTCCTGCACTCGTTCTATTGCTGGGGCCATGTGCTGGTGGTGCTGGGCACGACACTCGGCCTGCTCATCATCGGCAATGACGCGTGGTACGTGCTGCCGATCCTGTGGGCACTGGTGCCCATCTACAATGCGTTCAACTTCTCTCGCGTGCCGCTGATGCCTACGCTTTCCGCCGGTGGTAAGCTGCCGCTGCGGGGGCTGTTGAGCAACCGGCTGTTCCTGCTGGCGATGCTGCTGATGATCTGCGGCGGCGCGGCGGAACAGGCGATGGCGCAGTGGGCATCGTTGTTCGCCGAGAAAGGCCTGCACGTCTCCAAGACGCTTGGTGACCTGCTGGGCCCCTGCCTGTTCGCCGTGCTGATGGGCGTTGGCCGCCTGCTATTCGGACTGTTTGGCGGCAAAATTAAGCTGGCCCGCGTGCTGGGCTTGACCGCAATTTTGACGATCGCCTGCTATCTGGTGACTTCGCTGGTTGCAAACCCGCTCGTCGCGCTGATTGCCTGCGCGCTCAGCGGACTGGGCGTCAGCCTGATGTGGCCCGGCACGCTCAGCCTCAGCGCCCGCAGCTTCGGCGGCGGCACCGCAATGTTCAGTCTGCTTGCGCTGGGCGGCGATCTGGGTTGCTCAGTCGGCCCGTGGCTGACGGGCGTGGTGTCCGGCGCGGCGCAGAAGATGCAGTCGCTGCTGACGCTGGGTGAAAAAGCAGGGCTTGACCCCGTGCAGATTGGGCTGAAGGCCGGGCTGCTGGTGGCCGTCATCTTCCCGGTGGGGTTGTTGATCGGCGTTGTGGTGATGCAGCGGAAGGCATCCAAGTGATATTACATCACCCACTGAAGCACGCCCACCAGCGCCGCACCCGGAATGCCCAGCAGCACCGACGCGCCCAGCATGGCCAGGTTCATCTGTATGCCGATGCCAAACAGCCCGGCAACCAGGTTGAAGCCCCAGACCGCTGCCAGGCCGCCCACGCCGTTCATCAGCAGCACGCGTGCCTTGCGCGGAGGCCCGAACGCCTCCCAGCCGAGGAAATATAGCGCGACGAGTCCCGCGATTACCCAGATGATCATCCGCCATGGAACGGAAGATAACATGCAAAACACCCCCTGCGCATCTTACGCGCGGGGGGTGTTTTGTATGCTGGCGGGTGGTCTCTACCGTATCTGGCCGCCGTGGTATACGCACTCGTAGACGCATACCCCGCTCTTGAAGATTTCCTCGCGCCCGTAGAACCAGGAAGGGTCCCCAGCGCAGGTGTTGCAGTAGAGGTGCGGGCCGTCCTGGTACTCAATCGGCCCACGGTATGGCGCATCTTCCGGTACGCGCATCAGCGCCGCCTTGAGGAAATCGCCCGAGAAGCCCTCGCCCATCACGCGCCCACAGTAGTTCATCGCCCAGATGGGTACGCCGTCCTTCCAGACGGCCTCTTCACCGGCAAAGTTCGTGCCGCCCAGATAGGTATCGATATAGAGCCAGTCGCCGTCCTCATAGCGCAAATCGTGCGATCCGGGGCGGGAAGGCTCGCTCTCCGGCGCTTTGGCAGCGTAGGTGCAGCGCTTGGCGAGCAGCAGAAAGGTCTTAAAGCCCTGTGGGAGGTTTGCCATCGTTATACTCGTACTCCTCGTAAATCGTTTTGTATTCGCTGGTGTAGAACTTCTCGCGCCGGGTCTCCGACCCGTTCAGCAGCCAAATTTTGTAGGTGGTGACAGAATAGCCGGTCCGCGCTTTCTTGAGCAGCTGCCGCGTGCCCACGGGCAGCGAGGCGTTGTAGGTGTTGACGACCTCGGTGGGCTTGTTGGTGTAGGTCGTCTCCGACTCCAGGTCGACGCTGACGCCTTCGCCTAGCGACAGGCCATATACCTCCACGGTGACTGTCTGGTTTTCATACCATGCGGTCAGGAACATCGGCGCGTCGCTCGCATTCCTCAGCACGACGTCCAGGTTGGGCCAGTCGACGGTGGCGTCCTCGCCCCGCGGCACGTAGTCGGACGGCCACGCATGCGGCTTGCGCTTAACAATCTCGCAGTTGGCCCGTACCAGCGCGTTGAACATCGTGGAAGAGACCTGGCAGACGCCACCGCCGACCTCTTGCACCGTGCGGCCGTTTTCAATCGCGCCCGCTTCCTTATAGCCCTTGGCGGTGGTGCGCTGTCCGGTCGTCTGGTTGAACGAAATTTCGCCACCCGATGCGATCATCACGCCGTTGAGCGCCGCTGCCGCCAACGAGATGTTCGTATTGCGGTTCTTGTCGCTGGTCGTCTTGGTAGTAAAGCTGGTGATGCGGCCATAGTTCGCCGTCAGCTCCGCACGCGTCACGCGCGGCAACACTGGGATAACATTGACCTGCACAGTCGCGCCATATTGGCCGGCATCCAGGTGGTTGATGATCGACTGGTACAGCTCCTCCGAATCAACCGTCTGGCCGACCGTTTCACTCTGGAACGCGAACCTGCGGTTCACCACATCAAACGCTACAACCGACGCATCCTCCGCCGGACGGGTTAGCAACGCGGCCACCTCGTTCGTCAGCGGGCGAATGGCGGTTTTGTCGTAGGTGAACTCGCTGGTCAGGCGCAGCGGCAGCATGTTCTGTATCTGGCTTGCGCGCGCCTCAAGTGTGCCGACGCGGCCGACCATGTACAGCTTGTTCAGCTGTTCGTCGGTGTTCCAGGCCATCGGCACCTCTTCCTGCGTGACACGCCAGCGCATGTCGCCGGAAGCGATATACAGCTCAAATGCACCGGCACGGTCCTCCTGCTCGGTGGTGACCAGGCGTCGCGCCTCATCCATCGTCAGCCCTTCCAGCGCGATGCCGTTCAAATACACCGGGCCGTGGAACGTATCCCCGGCGACGGTGTCGCGCATCTGGCTGAACTTTTCGTAGGCGGTTAGCTGCTCATCCGCGAACACCCAGGCGGCAAAGAGCAGGCAGGCGCACAGAACGATTACCGGTAGCGTCCACCACGGGAAGCGCCTGGCGCGTTTTTTCGGGGGCAGTGCGGGCGCTGGCGCCGGCCGTTTGCGGGAATCACTCAATGCGTTACTCCTTTGTCCATTCAGGCGTTTCCTGCGCGAGCACCTCTCGCTCATGCATGCGGAAGGACAGCGCCATCAGGCTGTCGCTGAGGTGCACATTGTTCCCAACCATCCAATCGGGAAGCGTCAGGTCCACCGGCGCGAAGTTCCATACGGCGCGCACCTTGGCCGCCGCAGCGCGGTCAAGAATCGCCTGGGCCGCTTCTCCCGGGGTAGCGATGACCAGAATATCCACCCGATGCTCCGCAAGGTAGGTGTCCAGCTTGTCCACCGACAGGATCGGCACGCCCCGCACGGTCTTGCCCAGGCGCGCCGGGTCTGCGTCAAACATCGCCTCCACCGTAAACCCTTCGCCCCGGAACGTGGGATAATTGGCCACGGCCATGCCAATATTGCCTGCGCCGACGATGACCATCTGGTGAGACCGGTCAATGCCCAGGATCTGGCCAATGCGCAGCTTCAGGCTCGGCACATGATAGCCGTACCCCTGCTGGCCAAAGCCGCCAAAGCAGTTGATATCCTGCCGTATTTGTGAGGCCGTCAGCCCCATACGTTCGCCCAGCGCTTGCGAGGACAGGCGGGTGATGCCCTCTGTCTCAAGCTCGCGCAGATAACGGTAATAACCGGGTAGGCGGCGCACCACGGCGTCAGGGACCCGTTCAGTTCGTTCCATGATTGCCTCCCCCTAATATTAGGAAAGGATTTCTGGCGAAACCCCTCTATGGCGCGATATCTTCGGACTCGCGCCGCATGCGGTATCTTCTAACTCGCGCTGCGAGTGGTAAGCATTCTACTCGACTTTCGTTTCTCCATCCGGATAAATATCCGGCGAGAGCCTGTACAGCAGCGTGTTCTCACATAGGCCGTTGCTGGTGATGGTGCGGATATTGCCCAGCAGGTATGCCGCGCCGTCCTTGGCCTTCAGGTCCAGCAGCGTGCATTCCTCGTCACCGCCCACCAACGCCGTCCACAGCAGGTTACCGTTGGATTGCAGCGCCGCAAGAAAGCCGGTGCGCACCGACACGTGTTGGCCAATGTCGCCGTCCTGTGAGAGCGACGATCCGGCCACCAGGAAGCGGCCATCCGAGGTGACGAGCAGCCCCGCTGGGAACGAGCGGTTGCTGCCACCCAGCGTCTGCTGCCATTCCAGCACGCCGGTGGCCGAAACGCGGAGCACCCACAGGTCGTCCTCGCCGTGCAGCCCGGTCACTTGTCCATCGCCCGACGACGTGGTTCCCAGGATGACAAATCCGCCGGAGGGCACATTCCGCACAAGGTACGGCTTGTCGTCCTGCGAGCCGCCGTAGGTGCGTTGCCACTGCACGGTGCCGCCCTGGCGCAGGTGCAGCATCCAGATGTCCAGCCCGCCACGCGTGGGCATGATGGCCGAACGGGAGTTGGTCTCGCCCAGCAGCAGCCAACCCGTATCCGTATCGTGTATGGTGATCAGCCGGTTTTGGTCGGTACCGCCCAGCACCACCGGCGACTGCCAGATGCGCGTGCCATCGCCATCATAAAGCATCGCGAGTGGGCGCTGTTGAAACACAGGATCGCCGTTGTCTCCGGCGGCAAGCTCTTCGCTATACTCGCCAAGCACTAGCCAGCCGTCGCCAAACGCTGCCAGCTTGGAGAACGAATCGTCGCCCCCGTCGCCATAGCGGTCCAGCCAGAGCGGCTTGCCGTCCACGCTCGACAGGCGGGTGATCCACGCATCCCAGCCGCCGTAGTTGGAGCGCAGGTCCTCATTGCGGCTCTTGGTGCGGCCACACGCGATCAGGTCTCCGTTCTCAGCCTCCAGCACGTCCAGCAGCTCATCATCCAGCGTACCGCCCAGGCATTTGATCCAGACGGTCTCGCCCGTGGCGGTCAGCCGCACCAGGAACGCATCCAGGCCACCGCGGCCCGCGCGCGCATCCCCGTCCTGCGAGGTTGTCGTGCCCATGGCCAGGCAGCCGCCGTCCGCCGTTTGAATCACGCGGGAAAAGACCTCGTCGCCGCTACCGCCAAAACGCTTCTTCCACAACACGTCGCCGCTGGCGTCCACACGCAGGATAAACCCGTCGTTTCCGCCATAGGCCTTGCCAAAGTAACCGGCGGCATCGTCCGTATACCCCACGACGAACACGCCGCCGGCATCCGCCAGCGCCATATCCATGGGCTTTGCCGATCCAGTATTTTCCAGGCGGAGTGTCCAGGCAAACAGATTGCTGTCCGCATGCGCCGGCTGCGCAGCCAGCAGCGTCAGCAGGAGTAGCAACGGCAATAACCGGCGCATGGGGACACCTCCTTATGAGGCGCGAAATCGAAGATACCGCGCCATAGAGGGATTTCGCGAGAAATCCCTACCACTGGTGCGAACAGGCTGTTTACGCCTTGCCGTTGCAGCCCAGGACGTTGACGATCTTATGCCGCACCATCTCGCGCAGGCCGTCGCGCACGGGGGTCAGGTACTGGCGGGGATCGAAGTGGCTGGGATGCTCGGCCAGGTACTTGCGCAGCTCGCCCGTGAAGGCCAGGCGCAGATCGCTGTCGATGTTGATCTTGCAGACGGCCGACTTGGCGGCCTGGCGTAGCATGCTCTCGGGCACGCCCTGCGCGCCGGGCATTTCGCCGCCGTATGCGTTGATCATGTCCACATATTCCGGGATAACGCTTGACGCGCCGTGCAGCACGATCGGGAACTTCGGCAGGCGCTCCGATACCTTTTCCAGAATGTCAAAGCGCAGGCGCGGATCGCCCTTGAACTTGAACGCGCCATGGCTGGTGCCGATGGCGATCGCCAGGCTGTCAACGCCGGTGCGCTGCACGAACTCTTCCACCTGTGCGGGGTCGGTGAAAGCGGCATCCTCGGCGGATACGTTAACCGCATCCTCAATGCCCGCCAGACGGCCCAGTTCGCCCTCGACCGTGACACCGCGATCGTGCGCATAGTCAACGACCTGCTTGGTCACGCGGATATTCTCTTCGAAATCGTGATGCGAACCGTCGATCATCACGGACGTGAACCCGCCGTCGATGCAGCTTTTGCAGGTCTCAAAGTCCGGGCCGTGATCCAGGTGCACAACGATCGGCAGATCGGTATCAATAATCGCGGCCTCGATCAGCTTCATCAGGTAGACATGCTTGGCGTACTTGCGCGCGCCAGCGGACACCTGCAGAATCAGCGGGGCATTCTCGAGCTTTCCGGCTTCGGTAATTGCCTGAACGATCTCCATGTTGTTGACATTGAACGCACCGATGGCGTAACCGCCTTCGTAGGCTTTTTCAAACATCTCGCGGGAATTAACAAGGGGCATGGGAAAACCTCCTTCTACTGTATGGGCGCAAATTTGTTCGTTACGAGTATAACAAAGGCGCGGCAAAAAGTAAACCCCAGCGAAAAAGGGGGCAGATTGGACGACAATCTATGGAAACAAGAACCCATCCCCGCACATGAGCGAGGATGGGTGGTTGAACAAAGGCGTCAGCCCCTTACTGCTTCTCGGGCACCACGACCACGTGCCGGTACGGCTCGTCGCCCTCGCTGTGGGTGGAAACGTTGGGGTTGCTTTGCAGGCTGGCGTGCAGGATGCGGCGCTCGTAGGGGTTCATCGGCTCGAGCGAGACCTTGCGGCCGGTCTTGACGGCGCGGTTCGCCATGCGGGCGGCCAGGCGTGTGAGGGCTTCCTCACGCTTGGCGCGATAATTTTCGGTATCCAGCGTAACGCGGGTGTAGTCGTCCTTGCCCTGGTTGACCTGCAGGCTGGTGAGGTACTGCAGCGCATCCAGCGTATCGCCACGGCGGCCGATCAGGATGCCGAGCGTATCGCCGTACATGGTCGCGTACAGATGGCCTTCTTCGTTGGTGTGCACGTCTACCTGTACCTGCACGCCCATCCGCTTGGTGATCTCCAGCAAGAACTGCTGCGCGCGGCCTTCCAGTGTTTCGGACCTGTGCGTGACAATGTTCTCCGGCGCGGGCACCGGCGTGCGAGAGATGACCGGACGATCACTTTCATCGTCATACTCGGTGTGGGGGCGGGGCTGGCGCTGCGGCTTGGGGGCGGACCTGGGCTGTTCGGGGCGAGGTTCGGCCTTAGCCTGCTGGGCCTTTGCCTGGGCTGCGGCCCTCGCTGCGGCAACGGCCGCGGCGGCGGGCTTGGCCACGGGCGCGGGCTTTTGCTCCTGCGTGCCGGGCAGCGGGGCGCTCTTGAAGCGCTCCATTACATCGCTTGGCTTTTTCTCGGTCGCGGGCGCCTTGGAAACGTCGGCGCGCAC
Organism: Eubacteriales bacterium; assembly: GCA_031549105.1. Classification (GTDB taxonomy): domain Bacteria; phylum Bacillota; class Clostridia; order Christensenellales; family Aristaeellaceae; genus Avichristensenella. The sequence goes on along the minus strand of JAVBQK010000043.1, from coordinate 7,300 downwards.
GGGCTTTTCATCCTTTACCTTGGCGGCGGGCCTATCCTCTTTTGGCTTGGCAGGCCTGTCGACCTTCGCCTTGGCGGGTTTTTCATCCTGGCAGGAGAGCGAGGATTTCAGGTCGCCCAGGCTGTCGTCATCGGCATCGTCCTCCACCAGCGTCAGCCGAACGCTGGCCGGTTTGCTGCCAAAGAATCCGAACAGGCCCTTGGCGCCTTCATGCAGAATTTCAACCTTACAATCGGAAATGGAGCAGTGCAGCTTGGCCAAGCCTTCGCTGACCGCATCTTCAATGGTACGTGCGGAAACCTCTATGCTCTTCACAGCTTGTCTACCTCCTCGGATTGCGCAGCGGCTTTACGATCCTGCGCTTCAAAGTATTTGCGGAAACCATATTGTTGCGCCATGGAAACCAGGTTGGTGGCCACCCAGTAGAGCGAGAACGCGGCGTTGGATGTGGCGCAGATGTACACGGAGAAGATGGGGAAGAACCACTTCATGAACGCGCCGCCACCAGCCTGTTGCTGCTGCGGGTTTTGCTGGGTCTGCTGGGGGTTGAGCGAGTTTGAAAAGAACTGCGTGACAAACGCCAGGATTGGCAGAATGAAGAAGCCGTTGGGCGTTCTGTAGATCGACAGCGTGGTGATCAGTAGGTTGATGGTGCCGCCCGGCAACAGGGTAGCGCCATAGTGTGGCAACACAATTTGCTGGTAGACCTCGCCATCGATGAACACGCGCAGCGCCGCCATCTGGTCGACGGTGATGATGCCTTCGATCGAGTTGCCCAGCGCCGCCAGCGCGGCGGAGGTGCTCGGCAGCACGGAGGTAAACGGCGAGTCGGCGACCCACAGGTTCTTGATCCACAGGAACGGCTCAAGCAGCGTATTAAGCGCCGGAAGCGCGGTCCGGATCGCCTCCGGGTCCGTCAGCCCCTCAATGGCGTTCTGGATTGCCAGCAGCGATTTAACCAGCTCTTCATTCGCCACCGCGCGCATCGCGCCAAACATAATGAACAGAACCGGCAGAGAAAGCAGCATCGGCAGGCAGCTGCCCAGCGGGTTGATCTGTTCTTTCTTATACAGTTCGGCCTGCTTTTTCTGAAGCTTTTCTTTATCGTTGGCGTATTTCTTGGATAGGGCCTGCAGTTGCGGGTTGATTTTTTCCATCTTCCGCATGGACTTGCGGCTCTTGTAGTCGAGCGGGAACAGGATGGCGCGAATCAAAATGGTAAAGAGGATAACCGCCCAGCCATGGCTCCCGACAATGCCGGTGATGGCGACCAAAATGGATTGAAAGAACGCGTTCAATGTGGGGCCTCCTTTGGAGACTTGTTGGGCCCGACGCCCTCACGGCACCGGATCGTAAGGATCCCTTCTGGTAAACGGATGACACCGAAGAATGCGCCTAGCCGCCAGATACCCGCCCTTTAGCGCGCCGTATTTCTCAATCGCCTGGCGCGCGTATTCCGAGCATGTCGGAATGTAGTGGCACATGGGGCGGTTCCTGGGGCTGATTTCCCGTTGGTAGTACCCGATGGCGCGCAACATGAGCCGCTGCATCACGTGCGGTCCGCCTCCTTCAGCAAGCCCTGCCTGCGAAGCATCGAGCCAAGCGCCGCGCCCAGCGCGCGTGAATCGGCCCTGGCGGCGGGTTCGCGCGCCGTCACGACATAAAGGCCAGGCCTAAGCTGCGGCAGAAACTGGCGAAACTGCTCCCGGAGGCGGCGCTTGACGCGGTTGCGCACAACGCTCCCTCCAACCTTGCGGCTGACCGAGAATCCCACTTGCAGGCGCGGGCTTCGGGCATGAAGCAATACCAGTTCGCGGCAGGCACAGGACTTGCCTTTATGGTAGACGTATTGAAACTGCCTGTTCTTGCGCAGGCGGAAAGATTGCTGCATGCTCTCTTTCCCCTCATGCGCAATGAGCCCGACCATCTGATCGGGCATTGCGGGGGCAAACCGCGCGCAACGCGCCCGGCGTCACACCGTCAGGACTTTGCGGCCACGCAGGCGGCGGCGGGACAGCACGTTACGGCCGGACTTGGTCTTCATACGGGCACGGAAACCGTGCACCTTGCTACGCTGGCGTTTTTTCGGCTGGTATGTACGAAACATGGAACAACACTCCTTCGGCGGCCCCTGCAAGGCCAAATGTACAGCCTGCTTATTATAGGGGAAAAATGCGGTGGTGTCAAGCGCGCAAAGCGCGAATTGTGGGAGGAGGGCGATAGGGGAACGCAAGGGGAGCGCCGCTCCCCCTGGTGTCTCCCCCACGCCCCTTTGTTCTTTTTTGCATTTTTGTGGTATACTACCTCTAATGGAGGGATTCTATGCAGGACGTGCTTATTGTGGGCGGCGGCCCGGCGGGGCTTACGGCGGCGCTGTATGCGGCGCGCGCGGGGCTCTCGGTGCTGCTGCTGGAGAAGAATATGGCGGGCGGGCAGGCTGGGCTTACCAGCCGGATAGAGAACTATCCCGGCTTTGCCGAGGGCGTGGGCGGGCCGGAACTGTGCATGGCGATGGAGGAACAGGCGGCTCGGGCGGGCGCGCAGATCCTCTATGAGGAGGCGCTGGAGATCGACTGCACTGGGCGGCGCGTGCGCACCGCGCGCGGGTATCTGGCGGCAAACAACCTGATTCTGGCGCTGGGCGCGCTGCCCAGGCGGTTGGGCGTGCCGGGCGAGGAACGGTTCATGGGCCGGGGCGTCAGCTACTGCGCGACGTGCGATGGGGCGCTGTACCGGGGCAAAAGGGTCGCGGTCATCGGCGGCGGCAACAGCGCGGCGGAGGAATCGCTGTACCTTGCTGGCATCGGGTGCGATGTGCTGCTGGTGCACCGGCGGGATTCCTTGCGTGCGGAGACCGCGGCGGCGCTGCGTGTGATGCAAAACCCTCGCATCACCCCGCTGTGGAACAGCCACGTGGAGGCGTTCGACGGGCAGAAGGCGCTGGAGTTCATGCGCCTGAACGAGGGGCGCACGGAGGAAATCGCGGGGGCATTTGTATCCATCGGGCGGCTGCCCGATACGGCGCTGGTCAAGGGCCAGTTGGAGATGGATGCGCAGGGCTTTCTGCTGGCGGGCGAGGACTGCCGCACGGCGGTGCCGGGCGTGTTTGTCGCGGGGGATGCGCGGGTCAAGCCGCTGCGCCAGGTGGTGACGGCGGTGGCCGACGGGGCAGTGGCGGCGGAGGCGTGTCTTGCCCATTTTTGACAGAAAAGAAAATTGGGCAAAGGGGCCAAGAAATGGAGGAAACGGGCGAAAGAGTTAGGAATTGGCTGTTTTTCCGCGCTGATCGCCCGCACCGCCGCTCAACCTTGACACAAGCCGCATTGGGGTTTTGACGAAAGGATACGGCTCCTATATCATGTACCCATTGCCTGATGATGGGGAGGGATGCCGTATGGCGATTCGACGAGACCGGCACGGGCTTTTGTACCGCGTGTACGAACGGCTAAAACCGTTCCGGAAACGGATTTTGTTCGGGTTTGTACTGATTTTCTTTACCCAGCTGCTGCGCATGTTTGCGCCCCTCATCACCCGCGAGGTCGTCAACAATGTTCTGCCCGACCACAATTTCACCCGCATGCTCCAGCTCGGTGGGGTGCTGCTTGGCATCACCTGCACCCGGGCTGTTTTCCTGTACTCGCGCGGCATGCTGTTCGAGCGCGTTTCGCAGGATCTAATCTACGACCTGCGCACGCAGATTTACGAGCGGCTGCAGGCGCAGTCGTATACGTTCTATGACAAAAACCGCGTGGGCGAAATCATGTCGCGCCTGACGGGCGACATGGAGGGTGTGCGCAGCTTTGTGCTCAACCTCTGCCTGACATTCGTGGAGCAAATCCTGGTCTTCGTCGGCGCGCTGCTGTTCATGGGGTCGCTCAGTTGGACCACCACGCTGGTGATCCTGACGGTATGCCCGGTGCTGGCAGTGATCGCATGGCTATTTAATAAGAAGATTCGTCCCGCGCATGCCGCGGTGCGCGAGCAGAACGCGGTGCTCAACACCCGCACGCAGGAGAATATCGCGGGCGTGCGCGTTGTGAAGGCATTCGCGCGCGAACCGTACGAGAGTGAGCGCTTCATGGAGGACAACCAGAAGGTGCTCAACCTCAACCTGCAGGCCACGCGCATCTGGTCGAACTTTAACCCCGTGATGGACTTCGTCGGCTCGCTGGCCGTGCCGCTGATGCTGCTGGTTGGCGGCGGGATGGTCGCCGCGGGCAAGATGGACCTGGGCACGCTGATCGCGCAGACCGGCTATGTCTGGATGCTGGTCAACCCCATGCGCATGCTGGCCAACTTCGTCAACGTGTTCGCCCAGGGCATCACTTCGGCGGAGAAGCTGTTCTACTACCTGGACCTGGGCAGCATTGTGCGCGACCCGGAGGATGCCGTCACGCCCGGGCAGTACCAGGGGCGCGTCACGTTCGAGGATGTGACCCTCGCCTACGGCGACAATGTCGTACTCAAGAACATCAGCTTTGACGCAAAGCCCGGTGAAACGGTGGCGCTGATGGGCGCGACCGGCAGCGGCAAGACGTCGGTGATCAACCTGATCGGCCGGTTTTACGACATCCGCTCTGGCAGCGTCAAGGTGGACGGTGTGGATGTGCGCCGCCAGACGCTCTCAAAACTCCGCACGAACATCGGCTATGTGATGCAGGAGAGCTTCCTGTTCTCCGATAGCATCGCAGAGAATATCGCGTTCGGAAAGCCCGACCTTCCGCTGGACAAGGTGGAGCGCGCGGCGGACATCGCGCAGGCGTCAGAGTTCATCACCCATATGCCGCAGGCGTGGGAGACAGTCGTTGGCGAGCGTGGGCTAGGTCTGTCCGGCGGGCAGAAGCAACGCGTATCCATTGCGCGCGCGATTGCTGTGGACCCTAAGATATTGATTCTCGACGACGCAACATCTGCCGTCGATATGGAAACTGAGTCCGCCATCCAGGAAAAGCTGCGCGAGGTGATGGGACGCCGCACGACGTTCGTCATTGCGCACCGAATTTCGTCGGTGATCCATGCGGATCAGATTCTCGTGCTGGATGACGGCATGATCGCCGAGCGCGGCAACCACGCTACCCTGATGGAGAAGAAGGGCCTCTATTACCAGATGTTCATGGACCAATACCGCGACTTCGCCGACCTGGGCGAGCTGAAGGGAGCGTGAGGATATGGCACGGCTTAGAACGACGGATGACGAGCTGCTGGAGGCTCCATTTAACCGAACGCAGTTCCTCCGCCTGCTTGCGTACCTCAAACCCTACAAGAACCAGATGCTCAAGGCGCTGCTGCTGATGGTCGTCTATGCGCTGTGCGGCATCGCGTCGCCATACTTCATGAGCCTTGCGGTCGCCGTGCTGGAGAACCTCGGCGCGTCCGGCGGGACAATCTCGATGCTGCCGTGGTTTGTAGGCGGAATGATCGCAACGGCCGCGCTCGGTGGCATCTGCCTGCGCGCACGCGTGCGGCTGACGGACCTTTCCGGCCGCCGGGCGATTGCCACGCTCCGTCAGGACCTGTTCGATCACATTCAAAAGCTGTCGTTCACGTTCTTCGACTCGCGCTCGGCGGGCAAGATCATGGTCCGCGTGATCAACGACGTCAACTCGCTCAACGACTTGTTCTCCAACGGCATCATCAATCTGGTGGTGGACTGCCTGACATTGGTGCTGCTAGTGACGATCATGTTCTGCATCAACTGGCAGTTGACGCTGGTGTCGCTCGCCGCGCTGATCCTGCTGGCGGTGTTGATCTCGATCATCCGGCGCAGGATGCGCCTGGCCTGGCAGAAGGTGCGCATGAAGACTTCCACGATGAACGGCTACCTGCACGAGTCGCTGGCTGGTATGCGTGTCACCCAGGCGTTCGTGCGCGAACCGGAGAACCAGGACACCTACGAGGACGTCAACCAGGACATCCGCTCTTCGTGGATGAAGGCGGTGCGCTACAACAACATGTTCTGGCCCGCCATAGACCTCACGTCCACACTGGGCACAGTGCTGGTATACCTGGCGGGCCTGTGGCTGACAGGCGGAGCGCAGGGTCTTGCGCTGTCCAGCCTGCTGCTGATTCTCTGGTACCTGGGCCGTTTCTGGGACCCGATCAATAACCTGGCCAACTTCTACAACGCGCTGCTGGCCGCGATGGCGTCCGTGGAGCGCATCTACGAGATATTCGACACCAAGCCGGACATCGAGGACACCCCCGCGGCAAAGCCCCTGCCTCAAATCGAAGGCGAGGTGCGCTTTGACCATGTGACATTCGGCTACGACGCCGAAACCACGGTGCTGAAGGATGTCTCCTTCACCGCCAAACCCGGACAAACCGTCGCACTCGTCGGACCTACGGGCGCGGGCAAGAGCACAGTGGTCAACCTGATCAGTCGTTTCTACGATGTAACCGGCGGTCGCGTCCTGGTCGACGGCCATGACGTGCGTGATGTGACGGTGCAATCCCTCCGCTCGCAGATGTCGGTCATGCTCCAAGATAGCTTCATCTTCTCGGGCAGCATCATGGATAACATCCGCTACGGCCGCCTGGACGCCACGGACGCCGAGGTAATCGAAGTAGCCAAAGCCGTATACGCACACGACTTCATCATGCGGATGGAACGCGGCTACGAGACAGTGGTCAACGAACGCGGCTCGTCCCTCTCCGCCGGGCAAAAGCAGCTGATCTCCTTCGCCCGTGCGCTGCTGAACAACCCGCGCGTCCTAATCCTGGATGAAGCCACATCCTCCATCGACACCCACACCGAGCAACTGATCCAGCGCGCGCTGGAGCGCCTGCTCCAGGGCCGTACCAGCTTCGTAATAGCACACCGCCTCTCAACAATCCGCAAAGCAGACTGCATCATGGTGGTGCAAGACGGACACATCGCGGAGCGCGGCACCCACGAAGAGCTGCTGGAAAACCCACGCGGCCACTACCGCGCGCTGTGCGAGGCGCAGATACGGTTCATGCAAGACGCGCCGGTGGCGTAGGGGGAGAGGACGGGGGAGACGCCAGGAGGCTCTGCCTCCTGGACCTCCGCGAAGGGCGTTGCCCTTTCGAAACCCATGTTCGCTCACGCGAGGGTTTGGGATCTTCACATATCCTATAACAGCAAAAAACCCAACCCCTGCGTGAGCAGTGTTGGGTTTCCAAAGGGCAAGGCCCTTTGGTAGGGGGTCCAGGGGGGCAACGTCCCCCTGGCGTTTCTTTGTTCGTCCCCCTTCACGCCTCCCCCACGCTGTACCCCTTCTTCTCGCTGGTCCCGTCCTGACGCTTGAAGTTCTCGGCGTTCTTGGCAACGTAGCGGGCG
>JAVBQK010000004.1:0-41931 GCA_031549105.1 Eubacteriales bacterium | reverse complement strand
CGGGGCTATTTTAGTTATGGGGGCTTATGGATGACGCGGTGACGGGATCCGGGGGGCTGGTGTAACACCAAAAAAAGAACGCCGGGGGACGCTGTCCCCCGGCCCCCTGCCAAAGGGGCATGCCCCTCTGGACTCCCAATCTCGCCTGCGGGCGGGTAGGTTTGCATTGCTTGTTTACTGAAATAATCACCCGCCCGCAGGCGAAATGTTGGGTTTCCAAAGGGCTACGCCCTTTGGCGAGGGAGCCAGGGGAGCAGAGCGCCCCTGGCGTCTCCCTCCCGGTCAATCCTCTTTCTTCTCGTCCTTTTTCTCGTCGTCGTCTCCATCCTCTTCATTCTCCGCATCCTCCGGCAGAATCGTGCCTGTTACCGCGTCAACCTTTACTTCTACATAGGTTCCCTCGGCGGTGAGGATGGTGATCTCGTACACCGGCACGCCATTTTCGTCGTCCAGGTCGGTGGCGAACACAGTAGCGCCGGGCGTGGCCGCGATGGCGGCGTCAATGGCCTGCTGCTGGGTGAGAACGGCCAGGGCGGCGATGGACGCGTCATCTTCTCCGTCCTTTTCTTCCTTATCGTCATCCGCCTTCTCATCTTCCGGCATGATCGCGCCATCGGCGGCATTGATCTTCATCTGCACATACTGCTTGTCCGCCGTCCACAGCGCAACTTCGTATACGACCAGCTCGTCGTTTTCACCCTCGTCTTCCACGCTCGCCTTGATGACGGTAGCGCCTTCGTTGGCTTTCAGCGCGATTTCGTTCGCCTGCTCGAAGGTGATGGTCATTTTCTCCGCCAGCAAGAGCGCATCGTCCTCCTCTTCCTGCTGCTGCCCCTCGGGCAGCGCGAAGGACAGGGTGGGCGCGAGCTGGTTTGTGGGTGCGGTGTCACCGGCGAACGCCGCAAGGGGCGCGGTAAACGTGATTAGCAGCGCGGCAGCCAGTGCGGCAGCGCTGCGCCATCCTTTTTTGTTGTCCCTTTGGGTGTATGTTTTCTTCATTCAGTCATCCTCCTTGTTTGTTTCGGCCATGCGGCCTGGGGGTATGGTACCGTCTGTATATGAGATGCAGATGAGAATGACCGGCTTTTTTGCAAAGAATGCTTTTGGTAATATTTCTCATTTAGATGTGTAAATTAATTTTTGCATGAAAGAACCCTTTCCCGACATGGCCGGGAAAGGGTTCTTTTCTATTATGATCCTGTACCTTTTCTTGTTATACCCGCTGATAGATGCGGCTGCCGCAGCGCACGCCCCAGGCGTGCCCGTCGCGGATGAACGCCTCCATGCGCAGCTGCAGCGCGCCCTCCGCGTCAAACGCGGCAAACAGCGTGCCCCCACAATATGCCAGCGGCATCAGCTTTTCATCCTTCTGCGCCATCAGCTGGCCGTCTTTCTGGTACACCGTGACATCCGCCGGGATGCCCTCGTGCGCGCGGTAGGTGCCTTCCACCATCTCCGGATTGGAGAACGCGCGGCCGGTGTCCTTAAACCAGCGATGCGATGTCTCCACCGGCTGGCCGATGACCCAGTTGTACATCGCCCAGACGAAGCAGTCCACGTCCGTATCGCCCAGGTTGCACAGCGCGGCAAAGCCCCAGCCCTCGCTGAGCAGCAGGCCGCCGTGTGTGGAAACACCATGCAGCGCGCCGGAATGCTCGCAGATGGTATGGCCCGCGTGCCCGCGCTTGTACAGGCCATAGCAGTACAGTGGAGCCTTCTGCACAGCGAAGCCCTGGCCGATCATCAGCTCCACCGCCTCGCGCGGAATCGCCTGCTCACCTTCGTGCACGCCCCAGTTCGACAGGCAACGATAGTATGTAGCCATGTCCCGCGCGGTGGATTTCACCACGGCGCAGCCCCGGAAGGGCGGCAGCACCGACCATTCATCGTCGCAGGTCAGCACGCCATCGGTATCGCGCTCAAAGAGCGAGGTCATATTGCCGCCCGCCATCTCTCGCGCCTCGCTGCCGTCCAGGTCCATCACGGTGCGCGTCATGCCCAGCGTGTCCCATACGCGCTCCTTCAGGAATTGCTCCAGCGAGATGCCCGCCGCCTGGTCCACCACATAGGACAGCAGCGCGTACCCTTCGTTGCTGTAGCTCATATACTCGCCCGGCGCGCCCAGCGACGCATACCCGCAGGTGGCGATATACTCGATGATCTCGTCGATGGTTTCCATCTTATTGGGAGCGGTTTGCCGCATCTTGTCCAGCCAGTCGCTCTTGCGTTCGGGGCTCGCGTGCATCGCGATGGACCATTCCAGCGGCTCAATCGGCGGGATGCCCGCAGTATGCATCGCCAAATGGCGCAGCGTCACAGCATCCCGGGCCGTGCCAGGGATGGTAAAGTTTGGAAAATACTTATATACCGGATCGTCAAAGGACAGTTTGCCTTCGGCGGCCAGAATGGCGCATGCGAGTGTCACATGCGATTTGCTCATCGACGCGAGGCCATGCACGGTGTTCTCATCGCACAGGAGCGTGCCGTCCTCGTTCGCCCTGCCATACCCCTTGAAGAACGTCTCGCCGTCCGGCCCAATGGCCGCCACCGACACGCCCGTTAACTGCATCTTCTCAAACAACCCCTGTAGATAGGCGTCGAGCGCCTGCGCATCCTGCCGCAAATGTAGTTCCCCCTTTGTCGAATGATGGCTGAACGTATCATAGCATACCGCATACGAAAAGTATATGCCGCGACGCTGACATTTCATGGCGTCTCTGGTATGATTGGACGCCATTTCCTTGCGCGTCGCCGCCGCATCCTGTATGATAGTATTAATAAAGAAAAGAGGTGCGCCTATGAACTATCCGCAGAACAAACCCATCAACCCCAAGAAAATGGGCGGCGCAGTCGCCATACTGGTCGTCGTCGCGGTAATTCTCATTCTGTTTTTCGCTTTCGCCCCCTATGTGACGGTACCCACCGGCCATACCGGCGTGGTGATAACGATGGGCAAGGTGTCCGACACCGTGCTGCCCGAAGGCCTGAGCTTCAAGCTGCCGTGGCAAACTGTCATCTTCATTGACAACCGGGCGCAAAAGGCCGCTTTCCAGACGCAGGCGTTTTCCTCCGATATTCAGCAGGTGGACGTTTCCGCTTCCGTCAACTACAGCATTGACCGCGAAACATCGCAGAGCCTGTATAAGAATGTGGGCGTGAACTACTACGGCACCGTGATGCTGCCGCGCATCATGGAAAACGTCAAGGCCGTCTTTTCCAAGTATACAGCGGAAAATCTGATGGGCGAGCGCGAAACGCTGTCCAAGCAGATCAAGGACCGCCTTGTGCTGGAGATGAAGCCCTACGGCATTGAGATCCTGAACATCTCCATCGAAGATATCGATTTCAGCGAGAAGTTCACGGATTCGGTTGAGGCCAAGCAGGTGGCCGAGCAGACCCTGCTGAAGACGGAGATTGAGCAGAAAGAGAAACTGATTGTGGAAGAGACGACCGCCAAACGCGCCGTCATCACCGCCAACGCGGACGCCGAGGTTGCCAAGATCAACGCGGACGCAAAAGCCTACGCCCTGCGCGCAGAGGCCGAGGCGGAGGCCGAAGCCAACAAGCTCGTCGCCGAGTCGATCACGCTGCAGCTGATCGAGTACGTGCAGGCCAACAACTGGGACGGCGCGCTGCCGCAGCTCTACTCGGGAGACGGCGGGGTGTTGCCGGTGCTGAACATGACGATGGGGGATTGACGAAAAGGAACGCTGGGGGACGCTGTCCCCCAGACCCCCTGCCAGAGGGGCATTGCCCCTCTGGACTCCCAATCTCGCCCGTGGGCGGGATTTTTTTGTCTACATGTAACCCCACCCGCCCGCAGGCGAAACATTGGGTTTCGAAAGGGCAACGCCCTTCGCGGAGGTCCAGGAGGCAGAGCCTCCTGGCGTCCCCCTTCGTCCCCCTACCGCCTGACCATCTCCATCCGCCGCCGCCTCGCGGCCTCACGCTTCAGCTTCTCATAACTCTTCAGGCGCGCGGCGTCGAGCACCCCTTCCTCGATGGCGCGCTTGACTGCGCAGCCCGGCTCTGCGCCGTGCGCGCAGTCGGAGAAGCGGCAGCCGCATGCCAGGGCGTCGATGTCGCCGAACACGTCGCGCAGGCCTTCTTCGGCGTCCCATAGGCCCAGTTCGCGCATGCCGGGCGTGTCGATTACGAGTGCGCCGCTGGGCAGTGTGAGCAGCTGGCGGTGCGTGGTGGTGTGGCGGCCGCGCGCGTCTTCCTCGCGGATATCGCCGACATCCATCAGCGTTTCGCCGGCGAGCGCGTTGACAAGGCTGGACTTGCCCACGCCGGACGAACCAATCAGCACAATCATCTTGCCCGGGGACAGCCGCTCGCGGAGTGCGGGGAGGCCTTCTCCGGTGCGCGCACTGACTGCGTAGACGTCCGTGCCGGGCGCGGCGGCATACGCGGCCGCGAGCTGCGGCCCGGGATCGGGCGAGAGGTCCAGCTTGGTGAGCACCGCAACAGGCGTGCCGCCGCTCTGCCAGGCAAGCGCTGCGTACCGCTCGATGCGGCGCGGGTTGAAATCACGGTTGAGCGAGGCGAGGATGAATACCTCGTCAAAGTTGGCGGCGACGGCCTGTTCCCCCATTGTCGGACCGGGGGTCTTGCGGGCGAAGAGCGATTTGCGCGCGTGCGTGCCGACGATCAGCGAATCGCCAGTAGCATTCGGCAGCAGGTCCACCATGTCCCCGACAGTCGGGTAGCTGAGGGCTTCGGCGTTCGCATAGACGGCAGTCTTCAGCCGGGCGTACAGCGCGCCCTGCGCGCAGGTAACGGCGTAACGTTCGCGGTGTACGGCAGTCACGCGGGCCGGAATGATACCATGGTTTTGTTCAGTCAACTGTTGTCCTCCATTACATTTTGGTTCTCGCGCCCCAGGTTCCGGGCACGCAAAAAGCGGCCGGCAGCCTTTTTACGGCTGACGGCCGCTTCAATACGCGGTCGCAACGAAAGGACGCTCAGGGAGTACCTATACGACTAGAGTACGACCACCGTCGTCTTTGCATTTTTCATTCTCATACACCCCTTTCGCATGCGTTTGGCGGTATTGTAGCACGGTCTGCACGCCGCGTCAAGCAGCTTCCCCGCGCGGAAACCCACCCATTTTTCTTGCGCTCTTTTGCCCGGTATGGTATCCTACTGGTGTAAGGCGGGTATGTGTTTCATGGTGGAGATATCGGCGGCGGTGATCGAAAAGGACGGGCAAGTGCTCGTCGCAAGGCGGGCGGATGCCGCGCACGCGGGCCAGTGGGAGTTCCCCGGCGGCAAGCGTGAACCCGGTGAAACGGCCGAGGCCTGTGCCCGGCGCGAGTGCGAAGAGGAGCTGGGCATCCGGATTGAGATAGGCGGCGTGCTGGCCACCTACGACTGGGATCGCCCCAAAGGCTGCCTGCGCTTCACGTTTCTGCGCGCGTCGATTGCGCAGGGCGAGCCGGAATGCCGCGAACATCAGGAGATTCGTTGGGTGGACAAGCCGTCACTTCACCGGCTGGCGTTTTGTCCGGCGGACGCGGCGGTTTTGGACCGGATTGCGTCAACCCTTTGAAGGAGGAGAGCGCTATGCACCATCGCATCGAAAAGCCAGGCCCGCTGCTGGATGCCAGCGGCCGCCTTGCCGAGCCGGGCTACGCCACCTCGCTGCTGCTGGATTACCGCAGGGATGCCGTGCGCGCACACCCGCTCCGCATCAAGGAATGGGATTACTACCTTGTGCTCTGCGATGAGCATGCGCTGGCGCTGACGATCGCCGACAACGCCTATATGGGCCTCAATAGCGTCTCGCTGCTGGATTTCACCCGGCCCTGGCAGCAAACCGTCAGCAAGATGACCGTGCTGCCGCGCGGTAAGGTAGGCCTGCCCAGCACATCCAAAACCGGAAATGCCGCCGTATCGGGCAAAGGATACAGCCTCTCGTTCGCCCACGAAAAAGGCGCGCGGGTGCTGCGGCTGCGCATGGAGAACTTTCTGCCCGGCAAAACCATCGAAGGCGAAATTCGCCTGACAGAGGAGCCTGGGGATTCGATCGTGATCGCCACGCCTTTCGCCGATGCGCCCAAGGCATTCTACTACAATCAAAAGATCAACTGCCTGCGCGCGGAGGGCGAGGTGCGCCTGGATGGCCGGGTGTACCGCTTTGCGCCGGACAGCGCCTTTGGCACGCTGGACTGGGGCCGGGGCGTGTGGACATACAACAATACCTGGTACTGGGGAAGCTGCTCCGCAATGGTGGACGGCAGCCCCTTCGGGTTCAACTTTGGCTATGGTTTTGGCGACACATCCGCCGCGAGCGAGAACATGCTCTTCTGGCAGGGGCGTGCGCACAAGCTGTCGCAGGTGCGCTTTGATATCCCGCAGGCGGGCGGGCGCGACGACTTCATGCGGCCATGGGCCGTGACCAGCGACGACGGCCGTGTCGCGCTGGACTTTGTTCCGATCATTGATCGTGCTGCCAAAACGAGCGTCGGCGTGATCAGCAGCGACCAGCATCAGGTATTCGGGCGATTCACAGGCCATGTGATGCTCGACGGCGGGCAGACGCTCCGCCTCGAAAACCTGATGGGGTTTGCGGAAAAGGTTGCGAACAAATGGTGATGGGAGGATCAATGGATGCCCAAGCTGTACTACCAGGGACACGCTAGCTTTCGCCTAACGAGCAACAAGGGCGTTGTGGTGTACGTCGATCCTTTCGCGGGCGATGGCTACACCAAGGATGCCGACCTAATCCTCGTCACCCATCAGCACGAGGATCACAACCGTGTCGACCTGGTACCCAAGAAAGCCAAGTGCAAGATCATCACCGACCGCGAGGCGCTGACCAGCGGCATCTACAACACCTTCCGCACGCGCGGCATCTTTGTCCGCGCGGTTCCTGCCACCAACGAGTTCCACGACCCGCGCGAGTGCGTGGGCTACCTCATCACGATGGACGGCGTGAAGATATACGCCGCGGGCGACACCTCCGAGACGGACGCGATGGGCGAGATGATCTGGCAAAAGCTGGACTACGCGCTCCTCCCAATCGACGGCATACACAACATGGACGCCGTCAACGCCTCCATCTGCGCCGCGCGCATCGGTGCGCACCGCACCATCCCCATCCACACCAAGACGGGCGAGCTCTTCGACGAAGCCGTCGCGCGCAAGTTCGATGTGCCGGGGAGGCTGATTCTGCGGCCGGGGGACGAGATTGAGTTGTGAACGGGGTGGGGAGACGCCAGGGGAGCTCTGCTCCCCTGGACCCCTCGCCAAAGGGCCTTGCCCTTTGGAAACCCAACACTGCTCACGCAGGGGTTGGGGTTTTTTTATGTGTGTGGTGGGAGTTGCTTGCGTGAAGAACCCTCGATGTAGTCCAAGCTTACATCATAGTACCTTGCAAGCAGTACAGCAATGCAAAGTGGAATTTCGCACTTTCCTGTTTCGTACCGGGCATATGTTGTTCTGCTCACATACAAAAGCTCCGCGAGTTCGCGCTGGCTCAAATCCGCATCCTCTCGCAAATCTCTGATCCTTGGATAGAGCAATAGGACCACATCCTTTCGCTTGCGTAGTCGCTGGTATTATACGCCTACGGGGCCTTTCTTGGGCGGATGCAACACCGTTTGGTGTCCACATTAAACCAGCGCCCCGTATTCCGCACGTGAAACGCGAAAAAACGTTGACAGGCCTTGCTATCTGTGCTAAATTATATGGGCATGTTTGGAGGTGGGCTTGTCCCGCCTTCTTACTGTGAGATCAATCAAGGAGGTGTCCCGCATGGCTGTAGGCGCCCGCGTCAAGATTACGCTGGCTTGTCCCGATTGCAAGCAGCGCAATTACAGTACGTCCAAGAACAAAAAGAGCGACCCCGACCGCATCGAGCTGAGCAAGTATTGCCCGTTTTGCAGGAAACACACGGCGCACAAGGAAACCCGCTGACCCGGCGTAAACGGCAAAGGATGTGAAACAATGGCCAAGGCTGAAAACAACCTTCCCGAGAAAAAAGACAAAGACGGGAAAAAGGCCGGCGGTAACAAGTTCCTGAAAGCGGTCAAGGCGATCCCCAAGCGGATGCTCACCGCCATCCAGAACACCATCGCCGAACTGAAGAAGGTAACCTGGCCCAGCCGCAAGGACCTGATCAACTACACCGTTATCGTGCTGGCCTTTATGGTAACGATGGCGATCGTGGTAGGTCTGCTGGACCTGGGCGCGACGGAACTGATCACTCTGATTATCCGGCGTGGGGCGTAGGAAGGAAACCGCATGGCAGATCATGGCGAAAACAATACCCTTCAATGGTATGTAGCGCATACCTACTCCGGGTATGAAAACAAGGTCAAGGCCAATCTCGAGAAGGCCGTGGAAAACAACGGCATGCTGGACCTGATTACCGAGGTCCGTGTTCCGGTGGAAGAGGTCGTCGAGATCAAGAATGGCAAGCGCCGCACCGTGCAGCGCAAGGTTTTTCCGGGCTATGTGCTGGTGCGCATGGTCATGACGGACGAGTCTTGGTACGTTGTGCGCAACACGCGGGGCGTGACTGGTTTCGTAGGCCCGGGGTCCAGGCCCATTCCGCTGACCGATGAAGAGGTCGAGACCATGGGCATGGAATGCCGCAGCATGCGCGTAGACATCGCGCTGGGCGAAGAAGTGCGCATTCTCTCCGGTCCGCTGGAGGATTTTGTCGGCCGCGTCGACGAAATCGACACGCTGCACCAGACGGTGCGCGTCATGGTTACCATGTTTGGCCGCGAAACGCCGGTAGAACTGGAATTCTCGCAGGTCAAGCGCGAAAAGTAAGTTTGTCATCACCACCCCTCGGGGGCGTTGAGACCCCGCGGCACAGACCGCGGGCGTGGGAGGAACGAGAGTTCCGCATCACCACAAATAGAGGAGGATTACCATGGCAAAGAAAGTAGCGTCCATCGTCAAGCTACAGGTGAAAGCCGCCAAGGCGACGCCTGCGCCGCCGATCGGCCCGGCGCTGGGCCAGCACGGCGTCAACATTCCGGGTTTCTGCAAGGAGTTCAACGAGCGTACCGCCAAGCAGGCGGGGCTTATCATCCCCGTCGTCATCACCGTGTACACCGACCGCTCCTTTACCTTCATCACCAAGACCCCGCCGGTGCCGGTGCTGATCAAGAAGGCGCTGAACATTGAGACGGCGTCCGGCCGTCCCAACCGTGACAAGGTCGGCCAGCTAACCAAGGACCAGGTCCGCGAGATCGCGACCACCAAGATGCCCGACCTGAACGCCGGCAGCATCGAAGCCGCGATGAGCATGGTAGCCGGAACCGCCCGCAGCATGGGCGTCACGGTCGAAGCGTAATGTCAGGATTTGTGGGAGGCCCAAAAACCGTTTGCACCACAGGGAGGAAGTAAAATGAAGCACGGAAAAAAATACACGGACAGCGTAAAGCTGCTTGATAAGCTGGCGACGTACGACCCGGATGCGGCCATCGCGCTGGCGAAGCAGACCGCCAAGGCGAAGTTTGACGAGACGATCGAGATCTCCGTCCGCCTGGGCGTTGACCCCCGGCACGCGGACCAGCAGGTTCGCGGCGCGGTCGTTCTCCCCAACGGCACGGGCAAGGTTGTCCGCGTGCTGGTGTTCGCCAAGGGTGACAAGGTCAAAGAGGCCCAGGACGCCGGTGCGGATTTCGTTGGCGCGGAAGACATGGTCGCCAAGATCCAGGGCGAGAACTGGTTCGGCTTTGATGCTTGCGTCGCCACGCCGGATATGATGGGCGTTGTCGGCCGTATCGGCCGCATCCTGGGCCCCAAGGGCCTGATGCCTAACCCCAAGAGCGGCACGGTCACCATGGACGTTGCCCGCGCGATCAACGATATCAAGGCCGGTAAGGTCGAGTACCGCGTGGACAAGACCGCCATCATCCACTGCCCGATCGGCAAGAAGTCGTTCGGCGATGACAAGCTGATGGAGAACCTGACGGTGCTGATGGACGCGATTGTCAAGGCGAAGCCCGCCGCCGCGAAGGGCACGTACCTGCGCTCGGTGGTGCTCTCCAGCACGATGGGCCCTGGCATCAAGGTCAACCCGCTGAAGTTCTAAGGCGCACACAATAAAAGGAACGGCGATCAGCCGTTCCTTTTTTGCGTTCATGGGCGAGCATCGGGATGGGCACGCCAAGGGGCTCTGTCCCTTGGATCCCCGCGAAGGGCTTTTCCCTTTCGAAACCCAACATTTCGCCTCACGGCGGGTTGGGTTTTTGTGTGTATGGAGAGTTCCCTAACCCTCCCGCCGTGAGGCGAAATGTCGGAGGTCCAGGAGGCATGCCTCCTGGTAGGGGGTCCAGGGGGACAAAGTCCCCCTGGCGTTCCCCTCCCCCGTCGTCCTTTACTTCTCCTCGGGCAGCAACTCGTTGTACCGCCCTCTCGGCGTGTACGTGGTGTGCAGCAGGTCGTGCGACTTGTGTCCCAGCGGCTCCAGCAGGAACTCGTTGTAGAGCTTCTGCACGCCTGGGTTCTCGTGCGACTTGCGCAGTTTCTTGCCTGCGTCTTCCTTGAAGATGCCTTCCTCGCGCTTGTTCCACGCGTTGCGCACGCTCGTGCGCGGCTGGCCGCCGCCCACGATGCAACCACCTGGGCAGCCCATTACTTCGACAAAGTGGTATTCCGCTTTGCCGGAGGTGATCTCCTCCATCAGGATCTGCGCGCCGGCGAAACCGCTGGTTACGGCTACCTTGGCCGTGAAGCCTTCCAAGTAGCTATACAGCGGGAGGCAGTCCTCAAACTTCAGCTCCGCCCGCTTGATCTGCTCGTTGC
Organism: Eubacteriales bacterium; assembly: GCA_031549105.1. GTDB lineage: Bacteria > Bacillota > Clostridia > Christensenellales > Aristaeellaceae > Avichristensenella. Next base: position 31,158 of record JAVBQK010000004.1, on the reverse strand, counting down.
CCTCAATCGGGGTCACACGCAGGTTTTCAAACGGCAGCTCGCGTCCGGTGACGAGCTCGTACACCGTGCGCAGCGCCGCTTCCATCACGCCGCCGGTGACGCCGAAGATATCCGCCGCGCCGGTGGAGATGCCCAGCGGGGCCTCAAACAGGGATTCCGGCAGGTTCTCAAAGTCGATGCCCGCCTCGCGGATCATCTGCGCCAGTTCGCGCGTGGTGATGACCGCGTCCACGTTCGGCAGGCCACCGTTGGTCATCTCAGGCCGGCTGATCTCAAACTTCTTGGCGGTGCACGGCATCACGGAGACGACAAACATCGACTTGGGATCGATCGCCAGCTTCTGCGCGTAGTACGACTTGATGATCGCGCCCATCATCATGTGCGGGGATTTACAGGTGGACAGGTTCGGCACGGCCTGCGGGAAGCGGTGCTCCAGGAATTTGATCCAGCCCGGGCTGCACGATGTGATCATCGGCAGCGTCGCCTTGCCGCCCTGCAGCACGGCCTTTGCGCGCTGGAGGAACTCGCTGCCCTCTTCCATGATCGTAAGGTCCGCGGCAAAGTTGGTGTCGAACACGTCGTCAAACATCAGCTCTTTGAGCGCGGTTGCGAGTTTGCCGGTCACCGGCGCGCCGGTAGGCAGGCCGAACTCCTCGCCGATGCCGACGCGAACGGCCGGGGCCACCTGCACGATGACGCGCTTGGTTGGGTCGTTGATCGCGTCCCATACCTTGAGGATACTGTCCGTTTCGCTCAGCGCGTTGACCGGGCAGGCCACGATGCACTGGCCGCAGTTGGTGCAGTCCACCTCAGAGATCGACTTGCCGCCCGACGGCCCGATATACGTCTGGAATCCGCGCTTCTGCGCGTTGAGCACACCGATCTGCTGTACCTGGTTGCATACGCTCACGCAGCGGCGGCAGAGCACGCACTTGCCGGTGTCGCGCGTGATCGACGGCGACATATCCACGATGCCGCCCGAGCGCTCGCCCTTGAAGCGCGCCTCGTTGATGCCCAGCGTCTGCGACAGCTCCTGCAGCTCGCACTGGCCGCTGCGCGCGCAGGCCAGGCAGTCCTGCGGGTGGTCGGAGAGGATCAGCTCGCAGTTGAGCTTGCGGGCATGGCGCGCCTTGGCGGAGTTGGTCTTGACGACCATGCCCTCGCGCGCCTTGACCATGCAGGAGGCCAGCAGCGTCCGCGCGCCTTCCACTTCCACCATGCACAGGCGGCAGCCGCCAAACTGGTGCACGCCCTCCAGGTAGCAGAGGCTGGGGATATAGATGTTCGCATCCTTCGCCGCCTCCAGGATCGTCTGTCCCTCGATGGCGGTGATTGGTTTCCCGTTGATGGTGAGATTCAGGATATTATCTGCCATGGTGATCCCCCTACTTCTTGTCGCAGCGCAGGCAGCGGGTGGCCTCGGCGACGGCGTTCAGCTTGCGATAGCCCAGCGACACTTCCCTGAAGCCCTGCTTGCGCTTGTCCGCAGGCAGCACTTCGATCGGGAAACGGTTGTACTCGGCGCTGTCCTCATCAACATAGGCCGGCGGAATCTCAATGGGCTTGCCCACGTTGAGCTTGCCAGTGCCGCCCAGATAGGTGTCAATGCTGGAGGCGGCGCGCTTGCCATCGGCGATGGCCGAGATGGCGGTATCGGAGCCGCGCGCCAGGTCGCCGCCGGCGAATACGCCGTTGATGGAGGTCATCAGGTTATGCTTCTGGGTGACCATGGTGCCCCACGCGGTCAGCTCCACGTCGTCCTTGGTGATGAACGGGAAGTCGGCGTGCTGGCTGATCGCCGGGATGATCATGTCGGTGGGCACGATGAACTCGCTGCCCTTGACCTTGCGGGGCTTGCGGCGGCCGTTGCCGTCATACTCGCCCAGCTCCATCCGGATGCACTCCATGCCCGTTACCTTGCCCTTGTCGTCGCCGACAAAGCGTACCGGCGCGGTCAGCTCCATGATCTCCACGCCCTCGTCCAGGCCCTCAAGCACCTCGCGCTTGTCGGCAGGCATGTCCTCGATGGTGCGGCGGTAGACGATGGTCACCTTGGCGGCGCCCAGGCGGATCGCGCTGCGTGCGGCGTCAATGGCGGTGTTGCCGCCGCCGATGACGGTGACGTTCTTTCCCACCTTGACCCGCTTGCCGAACGTGATGTCCTTGAGGAACGGCAGGCCGTGGTAGACACCCTTGAGGCCCTCGCCTTCCACGCCGACAAGGTTGGGGAACTGCGTGCCGGTGGCAAGGTAGATGGCGTCATACTCCTCGCGCAGCAGCGCGAAGGAGATATCGCGGCCGACCTCGGTGTTCAGGTGGATGTTGACACCCTCCTGCTTGATGATCTGAATCTCGTGCTCCAGCACGTCGTTGGGCAAGCGGTACTCGGGGATGCCGTACGCCAGCACGCCGCCGGCCTGCGAATGGCTCTCGTACACGTCGATATCATAGCCCAGGCGGACCAGATAGTAGCCGCAGGTGAGGCCGCTGGGGCCCGCGCCGATGATGGCTACCTTCTTGCCGTTCTTGGGGTACTTGATATCGTCAACGAACTTTTCCTCGTGGCTCATCGCGAAGTCGGCCACGTAGCGCTTCAGGTCGCAGATCGCCAGCGCTTCATCACGCTGAGCGCGGCGGCACTTGCGCTCGCACGGGTGCGTGCAGACGCGGCCGCAGACCGCCGGGAACGGGTTGTCCTGGCGGATCAGCCGGTAGGCGTCCAGGAACCTTCCCTGCTGAATCAGCGCCATGTAGCCCGGCACGTTGATGCCGGCGGGACATGCGTTCTGGCAGGGGGAGATGAACATCGACGAACAAACGCCCGCTTCGCACCGGTGGTCCAGAATGTGCTCTTCATATTCGCGGGCAAAATACTGCATCGTGGAGAGCACAGGGTTCGGCGCGGTCTGGCCCAGGCCACACATCGCCGTTTCCTTGACATTGCGCGCCAGCTCGTCCAGCGCCTCGATGTCCTCTTCCTTGCCCTCGCCGCGGGTGATCCTTTCCAGAATCTCCAGCATGCGCTTGGTGCCGATGCGGCAGGGAACGCACTTGCCGCAGCTCTCGTCCTGGATAAAGTCCAGGAAGAAGCGCGCGGTGTCCACCATGCAGGTGTCCTCACTCATCACGACCAGGCCGCCCGATCCCATGATCGCGCCCAGCGATGTCAGCGTCTCATAATCAACAGAAGTGTTGAGGTATTCCTTGGTGATGCAGCCGCCGGACGGACCGCCGATCTGCGCCGCCTTAAACGACTTGCCCCTTGCAATGCCGCCGCCGATCTTGAAGATCAGATCGCCCAGCGAAATGCCCATCGCCACCTCGGCGATGCCAGCATTCAGCACATCGCCGGTGAGTGCGAATACCTTCGTGCCCTTCGATTTGCCCACGCCGTAGCCCGCGAACCACGAAGCACCACGGTCGATGATCGCTGGGACGTTCGCGAACGTCTCAACGTTGTTGATGATCGTCGGGCAGCCGTACAGGCCACGCTCGAACGGGAACGGGGGCTTCTGCGTCGGCTCGCCGCGCTTGCCCTCGACAGAGTTCATCAGCGCTGTTTCCTCGCCGCAGACGAACGCGCCCGCGCCGATGCGCACTTCCAGGTCAAAGTCAAACTTGGTGCCCAGGATCTTCTTGCCCAGCAGCCCGGCCTTGCGCGCCTCAGCGATCGCGGCATTGAGCCGCTCCACCGCAATGGGGTATTCCGCGCGAACATAGACGAAGCCCGCGCTTGCGCCAATCGCGTACGCGCCGATCATCATGCCCTCGATGAGGCCGAACGGATCGCTCTCAATCAGCGAGCGATCCATGAAAGCGCCGGGGTCGCCCTCGTCGGCGTTGCAGATGATGTACTTTTGCTCGCCCGGGGCGTTCAGACCCGCCTCCCACTTGACGCCGGTGGGGAATCCGCCGCCGCCGCGCCCGCGCAGGCCTGACAGCTTCATTTCCTCGACCACGGCCTGCCGGTCCATCTCGGTCAGCGCCTTTGCCAGCGCGGAAAAACCGCCGATGGCGATGTACTCTTCCAGCGAAGAGAAATCGATGCGCCCGCAATTACGCAGCGCCACCTGCGTCTGCTCGGAGAAGAACGGGATGTCCTTCATCAGCGGGATGTGCTTCTTGGTATTCTGGTCGAAATAGGTGTACGCCTCGATCGTCTCGCCGCCGATGATCTGGCGGTCGATGATCTCGCGCGCCATCTGCGGCGTGACCTTGACATAGAACGTACCCTGCGGCTGAATGACCATGATCGGCCCCAGCGCGCACAGGCCCATGCAGCCGGTGAACGTTGCGCCGACGGACTCGGTCAGGCCCCGCTCCGCGAGGTAGGAACTTACGGCGTCACGCGTTGCGGTGCAGCCGGTGGAAATGCATCCGCCGCCGCCGCACACCAGGATGTGCTGCGTATATTTCTCCCGGCCTTCGGTGAATTCCCGGGCGATCCTTTGTAGCTCATCAACGGATTTAACCATCATATCTGCTCACTCCCAGGTTAGTATTTGGCCAGGATTTTTTCGATCTTATCGGGGTTTACCTGCTGGTATACGTCCTCGTCAATCATGATGACCGGCGCGAGGCCGCACGCGCCCAGGCAGCGCGTGATCTGGATGGAGAACTTGCCGTCGTCTGTCGTCTGGCCGACGTTGATGGCCAGCACTTCCTCCAGCCGATCGACGATCCGCTTGCCGCCGCGCACGTAGCAGGCGGTGCCCATGCAGATTTTGATGGCGTGATCCGCGCGCGGCACCATCGAAAAATAGGAGTAGAACGTCACCACGCTGGAAACATAGCTGAGCGTGAATCCCATGCCGTCGGCAATCACGCGCTGCACTTCGATGGGCAGATACCCGTATATCTCCTGCGTAAGGTGCAGAACGGTGATCAGGCATCCTTCTTTGTCCTTGTAGGTATCGATGACCTTACGGATGGCGGCCAGCTTCTCCTGTTCTTCGGCGCTGGCGTCAAAGGCAGGGGCATTCTTCTCTGGGCTCATACGCTCTCCTCCATGTTTTGCACTCTGCGGCGTTTTGGATCGTTAAAAAGATAACATTCATGCGCTCGAAAGTCAAGTCTACATTCTTGGCAGGTGATTTATACCTTGGCGCGGTCGCTCTCCTCCGGGCGGTGATCCTGGTGCGCCACCTGCTCGATCGCCTCGGCGTCGCCCTGGATATGGCCAATTTCCCAGTGAATCAGGAAGTTAAGCGCCGCGCGAAGCAGAATGATCGCGCCGACGGTGAGGATCTCGTTCCATTCGCGCGCGACGACGGTGCGCAGGATTTCGCCGCCCAGCTTAAACTCCAGGCCCGTGGCCATACTCTGGGCGAGGCTGAGGCGGATGTTGAGCTCATGTTTGAAAAAATACCCATAAAAAGCCCGGATCGCACCGACAACAACCACAATGACGCCCATTAATTCCAAACCATGGATTGTGATGGTGATAAATTCGTGAAAGTACTCTTCAAACACCGTGAGCCAGTTCATTGGATAACCAACCACCTTTGCATTGATATTAGAAAAGTATAGTATACTTTGTGCCTTTTTGCAACGGAAATCGCGCCCATCCGCAAAAGGGCAAGAACGCGAGCAAACGAGAGCTTAACCGAGCTTCACGCAGGTTTCCGTCGATAATACCCGGGAATTCGCCGGAATACTCAGCGGGCCCGCTTGCAAAATCCCTTCCGATAGAGTATGTTGATCTAGCAATGTCGATTGATGTGCTTTTGGCCGGGATTGCCGCGCTCGCCTTCAGCGCCCTGCAGCTGTTTTTGCTGCGCAGGGTTATTTTAACGCGTTCAAGCGGCGTGCGTATGGCCCTGCTCGCGGTAAAGGTACCGCTGTGGGCGCTGGCGCTGATCGGTGCATACACTCTGTGCAGCCAGGAAGCGCTGCTTGCGTTCGGCCTGATCGCCGGCGCGGTATATCCGGCGGCTTCTATCGTCTATTATTTCCGCACGCGTAAGGGGGAATAAGCCTTGCCTGAGATCTCCATCCAACCGCATCACATCGAATTTTTCGGCATGGAAATAGGCGTTTCCGTGGTGATGGGTTGGGCCGTGGTTCTGCTGCTCTTGGTGCTGTGCGTCGTGATCAACCTGTGCGTGCGCCGCTTCAAGGATAAGCCCACCGGCTTTCAGAACCTGATTGAGCTGACCGTGGAGAGTGTATACAACTTCTCCAAGGGCAAGGTGGGCCACAACGCCGATTTCTGCGCGCCGGTGGTGCTGACGCTGATGACATTCGTCGCGGCGGCCACGCTGGTGGAGCTGTTCGGCCTGCCGCCCGCCACGGAGGATCTCTCCTGCACACTGGCGCTGGGGCTCATCTCCTTCATGATGATGAACATCACCGCGCTGAAGGAATTCGGCCCCATAAAGCGCATCAAGCGCATGGCTTCGCCGATGTTTTTCGTATTGCCCATTCGCGTCATCACCGACTGCGTCGCCCCGATCTCGATGGCGCTGCGGCTCTTCATCAACGTGATGGTCGGCGGCATCATCATGAAGCTGATCTACTCGGTCATCCCGCTGATATTCCCGGCCGTGATATCCGTATACTTCAACCTGATCCACGTGGCAATTCAGACATTCGTGTTCGGCATGCTGACGCTGAACTACACGATGGAGGCCACGGAATAAACCGATTGATGCATCCGGGCTCGCCCGTGCATATACACAGGACCTGAGATTATTGGGGAGGGAACACTGTTATGGGAATTATCGCTATGGCAGCCGCTATCGCTTCACTGACCGGCATCGGCGCGGCGCTGGGTATGTCGCACGCCACGTCCAAGGCCGTTGATTCCATCGCGCGTCAGCCGGAAGCGTCCGGCAAGATCAGCTCCTCGCTGATGTTCGGCCTCATCATGATGGAAACGTGCGCCATCTACGGCCTGTTCGTCGCGATCATGCTGATCACCAAGATCGTGTGAGGATTCCATCGTGTCTTTTTACGGATTGTCCGAGAAATGAGGCGAGTACATGGAAGAACTGTTGAAGCTGTTTAGCGTGCGGGATATCCTTTGGCACATCGCCAATACGATGATCCTCTTCATCGCCATCCGCTTTCTGGTCTACAAGCCCGTGCGCAAGTTCATGAACGCCCGCACCGACCGCGTGCAGGCGGAGTTTGACGACGCCGCGAGCAAGAAGGCCCAGGCGGAAGCGCTGCTTTCCAGGGCCGAGGATTCGCACCGGAGCGCCGAGGCGGAGGCCGCGCGCATCCAGGCCGAAGGGGCGCAGCGCGCCGAAGCGGCGGCAAAAACCACCATCGACGATGCGAAGAAGCAGGCATCCCTGATCGTTGCGCAGGCCAGCGTGGACGCAGCCGCGCAGAAGGAAGCGGCGCAGGTGAAAATCAGCGCGCAGGCGCTGTCGATGGCGGTGGAGATTGCCGAGAAGATGATCGGCCGCGAGCTGTCCGAAAAGGACAACGAGGCGCTTGCGCGCGAATTCCTAACGAAGGTGGGCTGAGCCGATGCTACAGGGGAAACTGCTGACCGCCCTTGCGCTGGACGACGCCACGCTTAAGGCGACGCAAAAGCGCTTTGCCGCGCTTATCGGCGAGGATGTACTGCTCGTGCAGCAGGTGGATCCCTCGCTGCTGGGCGGCATCCGCGTGGAGGTCGCCGGGCGCGTCTACGACGATAGCATCCGCGGCCAGCTTTCCGCGCTAAAGGATACGGTGCTGTTGCGCGCGCCGGAATCGCTGCTGGGCGCGAAGGATCAGAAGGACGCCGACGAGCTGATGCACGCGTTTGTGAAAAGGCAGCTTGCCATCGTGGGCGAGAAGCCCGAGACACGCGCGTTCGGCACGGTGCTGCTGGCGGGCGACGGCATCGCCACGGCGTCAGGCCTGTCCGGCTGCCAGTACGGCGAGCTGCTACAGGTGGGCAAAGAAGCCTACGGCATCGCGATGAACCTGAATGAAGACACCGTCGATATCGTGCTGCTCTCGGGCGAGGACACGGTGCACGTGGGTACCGAGGCGCTCGGCACCGGCCGCGTACTGTCAGTTCCGGTCGGCTACGGCATGATCGGCCGCGTGGTGGACCCTTTGGGCGAACCCATCGACAACAAGGGGCCGATTCAGGCCGAGACCTACCTGCCCATCGAGGCGCCCGCGCCGGCGATCATTGAGCGCCAGCCGGTCAACCGCCCGCTGGAAACAGGCCTGCTCGCGATCGACGCCACGGTGCCGATCGGGCGCGGCCAGCGCGAACTGATCATCGGCGACCGGCAGACGGGCAAAACCTCCGTCGCCGTGGACGCGATCCTCAACCAGCGGGACAAGGACGTGCTGTGCGTCTACGTCGCGATTGGCCAGAAGGTATCCACCGTCGCGCAGGTGATCGAGACGCTCCGTCGCGGCGGCGCGATGGAATATACGTGCGTCGTCTGCTCCACCGCCAGCGATTCCGCGCCGATGCAGTATATCGCGCCGTATTGCGGCTGCGCGATTGCCGAGAGGTTCATGTACAGCAGCAAGGACGTGCTGATCGTATACGACGACCTTTCCAAGCACGCCGTCGCCTACCGCACAATGTCGCTGCTGCTGCACCGCCCGCCGGGACGCGAGGCGTACCCTGGCGACGTATTCTACCTGCACTCGCGCCTGCTGGAGCGCGCCGCGCACCTCTCCCCCGCGCTGGGCGGCGGGTCGATGACCGCGCTGCCGATCGTGGAAACGCAGATGGGCGACATCTCCGCCTACATCCCCACCAACGTGATATCGATCACCGACGGGCAGATCTTCCTGGATACGGAGCTGTTCCGCGCGGGCACACGCCCGGCAATCAACGTCGGCCTATCCGTATCGCGCGTAGGCGGTTCGGCGCAGACCAAGGCGATGCGCAAGGTCTCCGGGCAGCTAAGGCTGGAGCTGGCGCAGTACCGCGAGATGCTGGTCTTCTCGCAGTTCTCCTCCGACATGGACAACGCTACGCAGGATATGCTGCACTACGGCACACGGCTGACCGAGATGATGGTGCAGCAGAACAATGCGCCGCTGTCCACACCTGTCCAGGTGGCATTCCTCTACGCGATGAGCCGCGGGCTGATCGAGCATACGATTGACATGGCACTGCTCCGCCGCTTCAAGGAGGAGTTCCCCAAATTGCTCCGCGAGCAGTTCCCGGCGCTCATCTCCGCTCTGACGGCAAACCCCTCGCTGACCGATGAGGTCGAGACGATGCTGCACCAGGCGGTCGCGGCGTGGCGGCTGGAGGCGGGCCTATGAGCTCCATCCCGGAGATTCGCCACCGCATCAAGGCGGTCGAGGACACGCGCAAAATCACCCGCGCGATGTACCTGATCTCCTCCGCGAAGATGCAGAAGGCGATGAAGATGCACGAGCGCAACCTGCCGTACTTCGACCGCGTTGGCGCGAACATGCGCTACATCATCGAGAATACCGAGGCGGAGGACCACAGCCCGTTCTTTGAGCGCAGGCCGAATCACCGCGCGGTGTATCTGGTGATCGCGGGCGATAAAGGCATGTGCGGCGCGTACAACGAGGACGTGCTGCGGCTGGCGGATCAGAAGATCGCAGCGGGCAATCACGAGCAGGTGTCCGTGTTCACCATCGGGCTGATGGCATACGGTCACTTCGCAAAGCTCGGCATGCACCCGGACATCCATTACCTGCACATCGCGCAGAACCCCAACCTGCAATCCGCGCGGGAAATCGCGCTGAGCCTGTGCGACATGTACACCCAGGACCTGTTCGACGAGGCGTACATCGTCTTCACCAGCATGGCGTCCACCCGCATTCTACGGCCGATGACGCTGCGACTGCTGCCCATCCTGGAGGAGGATTTCGAGAATGTCGAATCGCTGCACGAGCATACGAGCGGCATCGAGTTCTTCCCCTCCGCCGACGCGGCGCTGGGCGCGCTGGTTCCGCAGCACATCATCGGGCTGATATACTCCGCGTGCGCCCAGGCGTTCGCCAGCGAGCAGAGCGCCCGCATGACTGCCATGGACGCATCCACCCGCAACGCCGACGAGATGCTCGAAAAGCTCAAGCTTGACCACAACCGCGCGCGGCAGGCCGCCATCACGCAAGAGCTGAACGAAATCACATCCGGCGCAAGCTCAGTGATGTAGAATACGTAGCGATACACCCCCGCCCGAGGGCGGAAGCTGGGAGTCCAGAGGGGCAATGCCCCTTTGGCAGGGGTCCAGGGGACAGCGTCCCCTGGCGTCCCTCCCCGTCACCCTTCTACCCCACCAGCTCCCCGCTCCGCGTGACATTCCGTATCCACTTGTTCCCCCGTAACCGGAAAAAAGCGATGATCCACTTGAATAGCTGGTCCACGCGCAGCATCAGGAACATCCACGGCAGCGGCAGCTTGATCACAAACGCGGCCAGGTACGCCACCGGCAGCACCACCAGCCAGCCGCAGATCATATCCACCATCAGCACGAACCGGTTGTCGCCCGCGCCACGGTTAATGCCCACGAAGCACGATGCATGATAGGTCGTACCGACGAGCGATATCGCCGCCAGGCCCACCATCTGCACCGCGAGCGTCCTCGCCTCGGGTGATACGCCGTACAGCGACGCGAACGACCCGCGCAGCAGGAACACCACCGACGCCATCACCACGCCGATGCATAGGAACATGATCTGTATCGTCCCAGAATACTCACGCGTGCGCGCATAATCGCCCGCACCGACCGTCTTGCCGATGACCACGCACGCCCCGCCCGCAAGGCTCGATGTGAAGATCATGCCCAGCTGCATCAGTGATTCCGCGATGTTGTTTGCGGCGATCATCTTCTCGCCCAGGCGGCCGATGATCGCCGCCTTGCACAGACCCACCACCGCCCACTGGGCGTCGACGATCCCCACCGGCAGGCCATAGCGCAGGTAATCGCCCGCCAACAGCTTGTCCCCACGGAGCAGATCGCGCGGGCGAATGTCCAGCTTTTTCTGTATACGGAACGTATACAGCCACACCGCGCCCAGCTCCAGCAGCCGCGCAAGCACCGTCGCCAGTGCCGCGCCACGCACACCCATCGCGGGCATGCCCAGCTTGCCGAAGATCAACACGTAGTTCAGCCCAATATTCGCCACCAGCGACAGCAGTGTCGTATACAGTGTCACGCGCACGATCTCCACGCTGCGCAGCATCCCCACCAGCGCGGTGGACAGCGCATAGGGCAGGTATGACCAGCAGACCATGGTAAAGTATGGCAGCGCGGCCTCGATCACATTTGGATCGCTGACCAGCAGGCGCAGCACACCCTCCGGCGCCAGGCGCACCACCAGCACAAACACCGCAGCAATGCCCAGGCAGATCATTGAGACGATGGCGAAAATGCGCTTGATCCGCGCCATGTCCTTCCTGCCCCAGTACTGCGAGATGAGCACGGACGACCCGCCGACCAACCCGCTGATCGCCGCGACAAAAAAAGCTGTCGCACCATTGGACATGGCGACGCCCGCATATACCGTATCGCCAAGGCTGGCAACCATCATGTTGTCCACCAACACCACCAGGAACGACACGAGGCTCTGCAGCGCCGTCGGCAGCGCAATGGTCAGAATCGTGCGGTAAAAGCTTCGGTCGCGAACCATCGGTTAAGCCCCTCTTTTCGCCAAAACAATCCACCTTATCGTAAGGTTTTATACCCCCACTGTCAAGGATAGCAGGAAATAAAGAAGATGGGGAGAATACCAATGTACACACGGCACGTACGAATGTGGAAGGAGTTTCGCCATGCAACCGACGACCGGTCAGTCCACCGCGAACTTCCCCTGGCAGGACAGGCCTAACGGCTCCCACGAACCCGTCTGGCGCTACAGCGGCAATCCGATCATCCCACGCAACGCCATCCCCACCTCCAACAGTGTGTTCAACAGCGCAGTTGTCCCCTTCGGCAACGGGTTTGCAGGGGTGTTCCGGTGCGATTCGCGGGCACTGAGCATGGACATCTATGCCGGGTTTAGCGAGGACGGCCTTGCCTGGCGGATCAACCCCACGCCCATTGTATTTGAAGGCGATCCGCAGGTGACCGTGCGGGAATACCGCTACGACCCCCGGGTATGCTTACTTGACGGCAAGTACTATATCACCTGGTGCAACGGCTACCACGGGCCGACAATCGGCATGGCCTGGACGGAAGACTTTAAGACCTTCCACCAGTTGGAGAACGCGTTCCTGCCCTACAACCGCAACGGCGTGCTCTTCCCGCGCAAGATCGGCGGCTTGTACGCAATGCTCAGCCGCCCGTCCGATACGGGCCACACCCCGTTTGGCGATATCTTCATCAGCTATAGCCCGGACCTGACCTACTGGGGCCGCCACCGCTTCGTAATGGGCACAATCAACAACGACCACTCCGCTTGGCAAAGCAAAAAAATCGGTCCCGGCCCGGTACCCATTGAAACCGAGCACGGCTGGCTGCTGATCTACCACGGCGTGCTAAACACCTGCAACGGCTTCGTCTACCGCATGGGCTGCGCGATGCTCGACCTCGACGACCCCTCGCGTGTGCTGATGCGCTCACGCATGTACATCCTCGGCCCGGAAAAACCCTACGAGTTGAGCGGCGACGTACCCAATGTCACCTTCCCCTGCGCCGCGCTGCACGACGCACCGACGGGCCGCATCGCCATCTACTACGGCTGCGCGGACACGGTGACCGGCCTATGCTTCACGACAGTGGAGGAGCTGGTGGCGTATATGAAGGCATATCCGATGTAACGAGGGGGAGACGCCAGGAGGCTCTGCCTCCTGGACCTCCGCGAAGGGCTTTGCCCTTTCGAAACCCATGTTCGCTCACGCGAGGGTTGGGTTCGGGTTTATTATCCAATAGCAACTGAGAAACCCACCTCCGCGCAAGCAGAGATGGGTTTCTCTCATAAATAGTTCACCCGCGCGTGAGCGCATCATGGGTTTGGAAAGGGCAAAGCCCTTCCCGGGATTCCCAAGGGCAGAGCCCTTGGGCCGCCGGAGGCCGTCCCTCCGTTCCCCCCTCACTCCACCGCCATGACCTCGACCACCGGCCCGCCGGCGTTTTTGGTGATGTAGACTTTGCCGGAGACGAAGGACACGTCCGCTGTGAGACCATCGTAGAAGATGTGGCTGTTCTGGCCGTTGGTGTCGCAGCGGTAGAGCCGGTCGCCGCTGATATAGTAGAGTTTGTCGCGGTAGATGGACATCCAGCTTACATCGTCGGCGATTAGCAGCACGCTTACGCCGTTCTCGATGCGATAGACGCCGCCGCCGCTGCGGAAGAAGACGATGCTATCGCAGACCTGCACCTGGTTGGCCACGGTGGCGACCAGCAGGGTTTCGTCACCGCCGGTGAGGCTGACGCGCTTGACGCCTGTATCGGTCGCCAGGTAGGCTACGTACTCGTAGACGTCCACGGCGAAGTCGTTGATGCCCGTTGCGACGACCGTCGCATCCTGGCTGCTCAGCGCGCGCACAAGGGAGCTGCCTTCCTGGTAGTACATCGTCTCGCCCAGCATCGACAGCTTGGTGATGCCGCCCGCTTCGATCAGCGTCTGCGCCGTGCCGCCACTGGCGGATACGCGCAGCACCTTGCTGCCAGAGACGAACGTGATGCCCTTGTCCGTGGCGTGGATGAAACTGGCGGGCGCGTTGTACAGCTGCTTGTCAGTACCGCCGGAGGATACGTACAGCGTGCCTTTGGACCCGCCGGAGAAATATACGTTGGAGCCGAGCGATGCGGCCACACCGCCGCCCATCAGGCTGCCCTGGATCGCGCCGGAGACCTTCTGCTCCTCCAGCTCACGCACGCGGTTGCTTACCGCACCGAGGCTGGAAGCATCCAGGCCGTCGGCCCCCGCGGCTAGCACGCCCACGGCGTACATTGCCGCCTTGGTCGCCTGCCCCGCAACACCGTCGGATGTCAGGCCATTCGTCGTCTGGAATGCCTTCAGTGCTGCCTCGGTCGAGGCGCCGAATATACCATCCGGTGTTCCGGTAAAGTACTTCAGTTCCACCAGCCTTTGCTGCAAGTCAAACACGTCCTGGCCCTGGTCGCCCTTCTTCACAGAGGTGCGGTTGGTATTTTGCTGTACCTGCGCCACGGTTTGCGCGGCGACGCCGTCTCCCGAGTAGAGCAGCGCCAGTGTGTCCTGCCCCGCAACGCCATCGGCGGTCAGGCCGTTGCGCTGCTGAAAGGCTGACAGCGCGGCAGACGTCGTCTGGCCAAAGTTGCCGTCCAGCGCGTAGGGGTAGTAGCCCAGGTCCTGCAGGTACTGCTGCATGACCATCACATCGTTGCCGGTCATGCCCTGCTTGAGCGTGATAAACGTCGCCGTTTGCTGGGTCTCGGTAGAGACCACCGCGTACTTGGGCGAACCCTGGTAGAGCAGCTGCAGCGTCGCGGGCCCGGCGATGCCATCGGCGGTCAGGCCATTGGTACCCTGAAACTGCTGTACCGCCGTGGTGGTGGCGGTGCTGTATTTTCCGTCCACGGTGCCGGTGAAGTATCCGTAGGTGGAGAGCAGCGTCTGCATCGCGCGCACACGCTCGCCCGTGTCACCCTCACGCAGCGTGGTGAATGTATCGTCTACAGTGACCGTGGAGGCAATCGCCCGGGTGCTGTACAGTCGCGACTGCGTGCTCGCCCCAGCCTTGCCATCGGAGGTCAACTCATTCTTTCGCTGAAAGGCGCGGACTGCCGTAGCTACGTCCGCGCTGTAAATTCCATCAATTTTTCCGTTGTAATAGCCTAGCTCGTAGAGTTTCTCTTGCAGCATCACGACCGCCTCGCCGGTGCTGCCCAGCTCCAGCGTGCCGCTGGACTTGTATGGCGTGGGCGAGGGCTGTGCGGTGGGCGCGTACAGCGCGCCCGAGCTGTAGAGCTTGGTCTGCGTACCAGACCCCGCGATGCCATCCACAGTCAACCCATTGCGCTGCTGGAAGACCTTGACCGCCAGCTCGGTGGTCGTGCCGTACTTGCCGTCCAGCGAACCGTTGTAGTAGTAGAGCGCCTGCAGGCGCGCCTGCAGCTGCTTGACATCGTCACCGCTCATATCCAGCTTCAGCGTCCGGTATGCGGATGACGTGGCCTGCACCTTTGTGCTGCCAAACGGGAGCGCGGCGGAGCTGTACAGCGCGCGCTGCGTATCCTCGCCCGCGACACCGTCCACCCATTGGCCGTTGCGCTGCTGGAACGCGGTCACGGCGTCCATCGTCGCCTGGTCATACTGGCCGGTAACCGAGCCGCTGTAGTAGCCCAGCTCCTTGAGCCGGTTTTGCAGCGGGGTGACCTCCGAGCGCGAGCTGCCCAGCTGGAGCGTCTTGTACGTGCTGGGTGTGGAGGGGGTATAGGTCAGCGGCGTCGGGCGCGAGGTCGCGTAGAACGACGTCGGGGCCGTGGTCACAAGCGGCTTTGCGTTTGAAGAATTCAGCTGGGTCAGGGTGTTCTTGCCGGCGACGCCGTCCACGGTCAGTCCGTTGTTCTGCTGGAACGTGCGCAGCGCCGTCTCCGTGCCGGAGCCGAACGAACCGTCCACCGAGCCAGTGTAATAGCCCAGGTCCTTCAGCCGCTGTTGCAGCTCGCGCACCTTCTGGCCGGATGAGCCGTTGCGCAGCGTGCCGTCATCGGTGGCGCTGGGCTTGGGCGTAGGCGTCGCGGAGGGTTTCGGCGACGGGGTTGGGGTGATGACCGTCATCGTCTGGGTAGCCGTTGCCGGGGCATAGGTAATGATCGGCGCGGTCGCGCCGCCCCAGGTCTGCAGGCCGTCGCCTCCACCCGTGCCGCCGGGCTCCGGAGACGGCGATGCGGACGGTGTCGCGAACGGCAGGATGACCGATACGGGCTCCGTCGGCGTCAGTTCTACAGTGCTATCCGGCTTGACGAGGCAGCTCACGACCACGATCAGCAGCGCGATCAGCAGGGCTACCAACGCCAGCCATTTCCAATTTGCTCTTCTCATGCCGGTTTATTCCTTCCCAATAAGTTCGATATATCCTCTGCCACACATGTAACGCTCAAGCGTTCGCGTTTGTTGCATTTTCCGCAACTACAGCGCGAAATCAAAGACATTGCGCTATACGGGGATTTCGCTAGAAACCCCTTCCGCGCGGCGGTTGGGGCAATTGCGCCTATCGCAATGCGCGCACTGGCAAAAAGGCTTCGCCGCCGAGAACATAAAGCCCGATACGCTGCAGCGCGGCAGCATCAGGCAGGTTTCCGTCAGCCGGACGCCCGCGTTTGTTTCGCCCAGCAGGCGGAACAGCGGCTGCTGCTCGGTGATCGGCCAGTCGGGCAGCGACCCGGGCGAAATGGTGCTGAGGTGCTCGCCCTCGGGGCACGGCATGGAGGCGGTGAACTTGGCCATCGCCTCGTGCACGGCATCCTCGCCAAGCGTCTGCACCCACCAGGATTCCAGCACGTCCGAGGCATCGAACGCGGGCTTCTCCCCGGCGGTACCAACGAGCGCCCATATCCGCGTCGCATCCTTGAGCAGGCTAGCTACCCGCTCGCCCGCAAACCACTCGCCGCTGACGAGCGCGAAATCATCGCCTATCGCCTCGACCGTAACTTCGCGCATCCATACGCGGGGCACGAACGCCTGCTTGGCCCGGGCGAACACGTCCGCAAAAGCGTCCATGTCTTCCTCATCCACGCGCAGCGCCTCCGCCGCGTCCTTAAGCGTTACATCCCAGCTGAATGTTTTCAGCTCACCCTCTATAGCCATTCCAGCACCTCCGATAGCGCGCGCACCTCATGGGTGGGCGTATGTGGCGTATTGTTCTCATGTCCGGCGGGGTTAAACCAGCAGCTGGCAATGCCTGCCGCGTTAGCCGCGGCGATGTCGCTGCGCAGCGAATCGCCCAGCATCAGTGGCCGGGGACCCGCAACTGCCACCTGCGACAGCGCACGCTCAATCATGCGCGGGTCGGGCTTTGCAAAGCCAACCTCCCCGGAGATAACGTGGCCGGAAAGGAAACCCTTCAGCCGCGACAGCGCGAACCGCGAGCGCTGTACCGACGCGATGCCGTTGGTGACGACGATCACAGGCACACGCGCTGCGGCCTCGCGCAGGAAGTCATACGCGCCGTCGATCTCATGCGCCTGCAAGGACAGCGCCGCGATATACGCTTCCGCCATCGCGTCCACATCGGCCGTCACGCCTATTTCCCCAAAGAAGCGGGTGAAACGCAGCGTCCGAAGCGCTTCCTGCGTAACCTCGCGGCGCTCAAACGCGCGCCAGAGGGCCTCGTTGATCTCCTTGTAGCGCGCTGCGTGTGCGTCCGTGATGGATACGCCCATGTCCGCGCAGGCCGCGCGGAGTGCATTTTCTTCCGCCAAGCCAAAATCCAGCAGGGTGTCGTCCGCATCGACCAGCAGCACGTTGTATAGCTTCATGCCTTCTCCTTTATGTCAGACTGCCCGCCGAGCGCGGCGACGCAGTCCTGGTTCTCCATCATAACCCTTGCGCCGCCCTGCCGGGCGATATCCGGCAGCATCGCGGCGGGGTATGTCTCCAGCGAGGTGCCAACCACCAGCAGCAGGTCGCAGCCGCGTACCATCCGGATCGCTTCATCAATGCTGCGCACCGCGTCGCCGTACAGCACAACGTCGATATCACGCCGCGCCCCGCACGCGCAGGTTGTCCGCGCCAGGATTCCGGCATCATTTTCAGCCGCGTAAAGCGGCCTGAGATCCCCACACAGCGAGGCCGCGGTTTCCGTCTGGCCACAGCGCGGGCACAGCACGGTGCGCAGGTTCCCATGCAGCTCCAGCACGGAGGATGACCCGGCCTTCTGGTGCAGACCATCAATGTTCTGCGTAATCACCGGCACGGAAAGCGCGGCCAGCGCCCGGTGCGCGGCGTTCGGCTCCGCGTCGCACCACTTTTCCATCGCGCAGTATAGCTCAAAAAAGCCCAACGGGTCGCGCCGAAAATAATCGCGAGAGAGAAAGTCGCGCACCGGTCGCCCCTTCCATTGGGTCTGAAAGGTCGGCACGCCGGATGGCGCAGAAATACCGGCCCCCGTCAGCGCGACAGGATGCCGGGCTGCCCGGATGGCGCGCAGCATATCGGTCAGCGATAGCCCTCCCCTCCGCCTGATTGGCTTGACAGGTTATTAGTATAACATATTAACCGGGCCCGCCGCAACGCGAAGGCACGCCCATTGGGAAGATTTGGTTTTTTTGCAGCGTTGTATATGTACAGCAAAAAATATGGAGGTGAGAGGGTGTATCGCAAGTTTCTTTCGCTATGTCTCGCGATGGCACTGCTGCTTTCCGGCACGACCGCGCTGGCGGAGATCCCCATGGCGCCAAAGCCCGGAGAGCTTGACTGGAGCAAGGTGATGGAACTGGGCCGCACGTACCTAAAGGAAAACGCCGGCATAGAGCCGTCAGCGTTCGACGCCGCGCCGGTTTCGGTGGATCTGTGGCCCTGGTACGGCGATGGCGTCGATCGGGCATGGCTGGTGACGTTTGCGTTTCCCGACAGCACAGACTACTGGTTCCATTGGGTCTACCTCTCGCCGGATACCGGCGAGGTACTTTCACCCAAGGCGGACGAGTACGCGGCGCAACGCATTTCCATGCACGACGGCAGCGGCCTGATGAGCCGCAACTGGGCGGAGACGAAGCGCCTGGAAATAGAAAAAGGCCATTATACGCTCTGGTCCTACGAGGACAAAGCCGAGTTCTACGAGCGGTTCTCATTCGGCCCGGCATTTTCGTCCACGTGCCTAGGCATGCCTGGGGCGAATGATCTGCCGTATAAGGAGGCGCTCGCCCTGGCACGCGAGGTAATTATGCGCGAAACAGGCACGACGGTGGAGGATTTGGACGATCTCCTGGTGGACTCCAGCTACCGGCCCGGCGGGTGGGGCAGCGATCCGCCTATGCTCCATGCGTGGAGGATATGCTTCCGCACCGATGCACGGGACATCTACGGCGAACCTGAACCGGTCTACCTAGTATGGGTAAACTCGCCCGGCGGCGAAACCGTTCTGGACATTGCCCTCCCCTACAAGACGATGCCCGTCTCGGCAAGCGACCTTTCGGATAAGCTCTACTACAACCCAAACGGTGGTAAGCATTACCACGCAAACCCCCGGTGCCCGTCCGTTTACGCAGAGTACCTGCCATTGACTGAGATGGGCAAGTCGGAGCTATCCACGGCAGCGTTCCAAAAGTACACCCCGTGTCCCGTCTGCATCATCGCCGACTGAACCGCCCGCGCAAAAAAGCCGCCCCTTTCGGGACGGCTTTTGTTTATCCATTACACTCGCGTCGCTGATTAGGAACGGCGCGCCGCGAAACAATCGCTGCAATAGATGGGGCGGTCGGACTTGGGGATAAAAGGCACACGGGTCGGCGCGCCGCACTCAGCGCAGGTGGTTTCGAACATTTCACGCGGCTCGCCACCATTGGCCGGCCGGGCTTTGCGCGTCTGGCGGCACGCCTTGCAGCGCGTGGGCTCGTTCTGGAAGCCCTTCTCCGCGTAGAATTCCTGCTCACCGGCGGTGAAGGTGTATTCTGCGCCGCAGTCCCTGCAAACCAACGTTTTGTCCTGGTACATGGAAATGATTCCTCCCCAAATGTTTATCGTGATTTTGGCCGCCGTCTGACCTGGTCTTTGACCCCACACCCGCCACCAGGAAGCATTGCCCGGGGTGTATGCCCCTCACGCCGCCCCTCTCGGCCTTGTGAGCCGGGTGGACTTACCTCTAGACCGCGCCATGCTCACGGCGCTTTGCGCCGCTTACGTGGATCGTTTCGCCCGCGGCTGGCATCGACTTGCAACCACAGAACCGGCGATCAAAACCAGGAACAGTATAAGGGCAGTTAGCCCAAAAAGCAAGCCACCAGGAGCATGCGCGTCAATTTTTTCACAGGAAACAGCCGAAGACACCAAAGAATGACAATTTTCGTGTCATGCATCGCCATTTTCATGGGCATTGGCGGCCGTGAGGAGTATCACCCAGGCCGCGCCGGCGGCTTTGAGCGCCTCCGCACAGGAAATCGCCGTGGAGCCAGTGGTCAGCACATCATCCACCAGGAGAAGCGACAGGCCGCTTACAGGCAGCGCCGCCTCAAACGCGCCCCGCACGTTCTCCGCGCGTCCCTCGCGGGTCAGGCGCGTCTGGGTCTGCGTCGCGCGGGGACGGATCAGCGCATCCAGCACCGGCAACCCGGTATGCGCTGACAGCGCCGCGCACAAGAGCGCCGCCTGGTTGAACCCGCGCACCCGCTGGCGGCGGCGGTGCAGCGGCACCGGCACCAGCGCGTCCACACGCCCAATGGGCAGCGCCTGGACCATCGCTGCCGCAAGCGCGTCCGCCGCGGGCGCGACAGCGCTGTACTTGAGCGCCCGCACCAGCTGGCGGGCCGCTCCACCGTACGCGTACGCGCTGGCGCGGGTATCGAGCGCGTCGGGCTTTCGTGTCAGGCAGTCGGGGCATTCGGTCGCCCAGCCGCTCTTACCGCAGCGAGGGCAGAACGGCGGCGCGAGTGGCGCAAGGCTCTCGGCGCAGGCGCGGCACAGGTGCCGCTCGGTATCATCCACGCGTAGCGCACCGCAGGCGATGCACACGGCATCGTCCGGGTAGAGCAGCCGCCTTACGCTGTCGCGGAGCGCAGCCATATGCATAGGCCCGAATACCGCCGGGCAATGTTCGCGTTTTGCACCATCTGGGAGACCGCGCCGTCCCGGCCGACGAGCACGACCATGCGCCGGGCGCGCGTGACGGCGGTGTAGAACAGGTTGCGCGTGAGCAGCATTGGCGGGCCGCCGACTGCTGGCATCACCACCACCGGGAACTCGCTTCCCTGACTCTTGTGCACCGATACGCAGTAGGCAAGCTCCAGGTCCTCCAGCTGCGCGTCCTCGTAGGTCGCCTCGCGCTCGTCGTCAAAGCGGACGGTCAGCGTGCGCTCCTCCGGGTCGATGATCAGCACCTGGCCCATGTCGCCGTTGAATACGCCCTGTCCCTCCTCATCCAGCCCGCCCGGCAGCGGCTTTCGCCACGCCATCTGGTAGTCGTTGCGGGTCTGCATCACCTTGTCGCCGGTGCGGAATACGGTTTCGCCATGGGTGCGCTCGGGCATGCCGTCGCGCCCAGGGTTGAGCCGCTCCTGCAAGAGCCGGTTTAGCGCCCAGACGCCGCACTCGCCCTTCTTCATCGGCGAGAGGACCTGGATGTCCTTTAGCGGGTCAACGCCCATGTATTTGGGCAGGCGCGTGGTGACCATTTCGACGATGCGCTCGGCGGCCTGCGCGCCGCTGTCGCACCGCTCCAGGTAGAAATCGCCGCCCTTGCTGTTGAGCACCGGCATCTCGCCATGGTTGATGCGGTGCGCATTGACGACAATCATGCTCTGCGCGTCCTGGCGGTATATCTCCGTCAGCCGCACCACCGGCGCGGCGTCGCTTTGGAGAATATCCCCCAGCACGTTGCCCGCACCGACCGACGGCAGCTGGTCCGCGTCCCCCACCAGAATCAGCCGCGTGCCCGGCACCAGCGCACGCAGGAATCCGCGCATCAGGAACACATCGACCATCGACATTTCATCGACGATCAGCACATCGGCCTCGATGGGGTTTTCGGCGTTCTTGGCGAACACGCCGTCCTCGCCGCCGTATTCGAGCAGGCGGTGCAGCGTTTTGGCCTCGCGGCCGGTCGCCTCGCTCATGCGCTTGGCGGCGCGGCCCGTCGGCGCGGCAAGCAGCACCTCGGCATCCCGGTCCAGCAGCGCGAGGATGCAGCGGATGATTGTCGTTTTACCGGTGCCGGGGCCACCGGTGATCACCGACACGCCCTCGGTCACCGCCGCGCGCACCGCCTTGATCTGGTCGCCATTGAGCGTGAGTCCTGTCTGCTCCTGCCAGTCGGCAATTCTGCCGTCCAGACGCGAATCGGGCTTGTACGGCAGCGCCGCGTGCAACTCCAGGAGGCGCCTTGCGCTCTCCAGCTCCGCCTTGTAGGCGCGCGGCAGGTACACGGCGATATGCTCGTCCATCTGCCGGGCGATCAGCGCCTGGTCCAGCAGCAGCGTATCCAGCGCGTTCCTGGCCATCTCCTCCTCCACCTGCAGGAGCTTTGCCGTCTGCCAGATCAGTGCCTCCCGCGGGAGGTATGTGTGACCGTTTCCGGCCGCCGCCTCGCCCAGCACATAGCAGACCCCGGCGCGCAGGCGGCCCGGCGAGTCCGCCGCGATGCCCAGCGACGCGGCGATGCGGTCTGCGGTCTTGAACCCCACGCCCTCGATGTCCTCCACCAACGCGTACGGGTTTTCGCGGATCACCGCCTGCGACCGCTCGCCGTAGCGCTTGTATATCTTCATCGACAGCGATGGCGAGATGCCGTACGCCTGCAAAAAGACCATTGCCTCACGCATCTGCTGCTGTTCGGAGAACGATTCGGCGATCATCTGCGCGCGCTTCCTGCCAATGCCGGGAATTTCGCGCAGCCTGTCCGGCGCGTACTGCATGATGTCCAGCGCGTCGGCGCCGAACTGTTCCACGATCTGCTTTGCCGTGGACGGCCCGACCCCGCGCACCAACCCTGACGCCAGATACCGCTCGATGCCCCGCTCGGTCGTGGGCTTTAGCACCTCGCACATCAGCACGCGAATCTGCTTGCCGTACTGCGGGTGCTCGCCCCATTCGCCCGATATCACGATGCGCTCCCCCGCCGCCAGCTCCGGCATCACGCCCACGGCGGACGTGCGCTTCCCGTCATCGAGCCGCACCTGCAACACGGTAAATCCATTTTCGTCGTTCCGGAACGAAACGTCCGTCACGAGCGCCTCTATCTTATCCATGGTGCAAATGATACCAAAACAAGAAACGCCCCGCAAGGGGCAAAAAGAGAACGAGGGGGAACAAAAAACAGAGATGGGGAACGCCAGGAGGACTTTGTCCCCCTGGACCCCCTACCAGGAGGCATGCCTCCTGGACCTCCGACATTTCGCCTGCGGGCGGGTTTTCCGGTTTCCCTTACTTTGCTAGGCGTTTGAGTTCTTCTACGCGGTCTGTGCGCTCCCACGGGAGATCTAGGTCGGGGCGGCCGAAGTGGCCGTAGGCGGCCGTCTGGCGGTAGATCGGTCTGCGGAGGTCTAGTGCGCGAATGATCATCGCCGGGCGCAGGTCGAATGCTTCGCTGACGATTGCTTCGATCTGCGCTTCGGGGAGTACGCTGGTGCCGAAGGTTTCTACGCGCAGGGAAAGGGGGCGCGCTACGCCTATGGCGTATGAAAGAGCCAGTTCGCAGCGCTTGGCGAGGCCTGCCGCGACAATGTTTTTGGCTACATAGCGCGCTGCGTATGCTGCGCTGCGATCCACCTTGGTCGGGTCCTTGCCGGAGAACGCGCCGCCGCCGTGCCTTGCCACGCCGCCGTAGCTATCCACGATGATCTTGCGGCCGGTCAGGCCCGAGTCGCCGCCCGGCCCGCCGATGACGAACCGGCCCGTCGGGTTCACGAGGAAGCGGGTCTTCGCGTCCAGCAGCGCCGGGTCGATTGACGGGCGGATGACCTCCTCCACAATCGCTTCATAGATCGCGGCATGTTCAATGTCCGGGTTATGCTGGGCGGACACGAGTACGGAGTCGATGCGCACGGGGCGGCCGTCTTCGAACTCTACCGTGATCTGCGATTTGCCGTCCGGGCGGAGCCATGGCAGTGTGCCATTCTTGCGCACCTCGGCCAAGCGGCGGGACGTGCGGTGTGCCAGTGCGATCGACAGCGGCATCAATTCCGGCGTCTCGTCGCACGCAAAGCCGAACATGATGCCCTGGTCGCCTGCGCCAAGGTCCGCGTCGCTTTGGCCCTGCCGGGCCTCCAGCGCGCTATCAACGCCCTGCGCGATGTCGGGGGACTGCTCGTGCACCGTCGTCAGCACGGCGCAGGTATTGCCGTCAAAGCCGTACTTGGCGCGGTCATAGCCGATGTCCAGCACCACGCTGCGCGCCACTTCGTCAATCGGGATGTAAGTGTTCGTCGTGATTTCGCCCATCACCAGCACCATGCCGGTGGTGGCAGCCGTCTCGCAGGCCACGCGGGCCATCGGGTCTTTGGCCAGGATGGCGTCCAGTACCGCATCGGATATCTGGTCGCACAGCTTGTCCGGATGTCCCTCGGTGACGGATTCAGAGGTAAAATAGGTTTTCATGGGTCCCTTCCTTTCGATCGACAAAAACCCCTCTGCGATGCAGAGGGGCCGATCTAATACAGTATCTCCGCCTCATCTGCCAGCGCAAGCGCTGTAGGAAGTAGCACCGCACGCATCGCGCCGGTTGCCGGGTTTCATCGGGCCCAATCCCTCCACCACTCTGGATGAGTTACATATGAAGTTTTGATCCGCACAAAGCATAGCACGAAGCGCGATTTGTGTCAATACTTCAGGCAATCTGTACCATACACAGGAACGCGGCCTGGCCGATCGTCGTCAGTGTGACCGACGTGCCGCTCGGGCCTAGGGTGAGCACATCGCCGGCGTTCAGCGCGGCAAGAATGTCGCCAATCACCTCGCCCGATGTATCGGCGACGAGGCTGATATTGCTTGAGAGCAAATCCACACCGTTCACGCGCAGAACCATCAGCGCGTTGTTGGAGCTGGAGTAGATCATTCCATAGCCGATGCGGTATACGCCCGCGGTCTGGATGGTGATGTTGGATGTCCCCGTCGTAAAGCTAACGCCTGAAACCTGGGAACCCGAGTTGAACACTACGTTCGCGGGGCTAGTGATGGTCGTGGGGGTACCGCTGCTAAAGGCAAAGTAACCCCTAGCTCCTCCAAGGACGGTGCCGGTGGCACCAGTCACGCCAGTCGCACCCGTGGCACCTGTAGGGCCTGTGGGACCGGTGGGCGCATGCCCGTATCCGCAGCTTCCGGCCACTTCAGCGGGTCATGTATCCGGCAGAATACCCCTCAAATCCAATAGATCCATATCGATCCGCATTGTACCGATTTCATACACAATGCCATTCACCTCGCGCAGAAAGTCCCCATGGCCATCGCCGCCGCAGGTGATGCACAGGCCATTCTCATGGCAAAAATCCACGCAGGCTTGCGTAAGCGCAGCGTTATGCGCCGGATAGTAGCACTCAATGCCGCCTAGCCCAAGCCGGTGCATGTCTTCAAAGCACACCCTGAGCCTGGCCAAGTCGCTGGCCCACGCCCAGTTGCCCGGATGCGCGAGCACGGGCACGCCGCCTGCTCTGCACACTATGCCGCAGGCCTCTTCAAGGGATACGAAATCAGGCTTAAAAGCGCCATACTGCCCGGTCAGGCGCATGCCGTCCACCAAATCCACGGCAACGCCTTTTTCATACAGGTAGTTGATGCCCTTCCAACCGCCGCGATGCAGCGGCCGTTCGTACGCATGGTAGTCTGCAAGCGATACGCGCGCGTCTTCTTTTTCCATCGCGCGGATCATCTCCACGCTGATCTGATCGAGCTGCGCCCGGCTATGCTCAAGCATCCCCCGCATGGGCCCGTCCTCTGGGTCAAAGCGATAAGCGAGCAGGTGCGCGTTCACGCTTTCCCAGTAGACGTCAATTTCCGCGCCCTGTACCAAGGAAATCCCCGCGGCCTTGCACGCGGGCCGCAGGCGGTCATACGCCGCTATCAGATCATGGTCGCATACGGAGATGACGGACAGCCCCTGCGCCTGTGCGGCGGCCACGACCTCCTCGGGAGAAAGGGTGCCATCCGAAAAATATGTATGAATGTGGAGATCGGCGTACATGGCAGTGCTCCTCTCTGTGCGCGTCATGGCATCCGCAGTGCCCCTACCGCTTTACATCCCCGCTCCCCTGCTGGGTGATGATCGCCTGTATCTCCTTCAGATCGGGCCGAACAAGCATGTCGCTGCTGACCGACAGCTTCCTGACCATGAACGCGCTCATCAGGTCGACGGCCTCCTGCAGGTTCATGCCCGCAAGCATCGCGCCCAGCGAGCCCGCAACCGCCGTATCGCCCGAACCCACGCGCCCAAGCGTCGGCAGGTTTTCGTATTTTCGGCTCTGCACGAACGACTTATCCTCGGCGTCGTACATCATCGCCTGCCAGGTACCGCCGTCCCTCTTCGTCAGCGAGACGACGCCGATGCCGTACTCCTCGGCAAAGTGCCGCGCGCAGTCCTTTTCCGATTCATAGGGCAAGGCGAACATCCTCCGGCAAGTTTCATAGGAGACGTTCAGATAGTCAACATAGCGCAGGAACCATAGATTTGTCTTCCTCGCCTCGTCCTCCGACCACAGCGCGGAGCGGTAGTTGATATCGTATGAGACCTTTACGCCCGGCTCCCGCTCCAGGATGTTCTGCGCGATGTGTGTCGCCAGCGCTTTGCCCGCGCTGAGCGCCAGCGTAATGCCGCTGGTATGGAACACCCTGGCTGTCGTACGGAAGTCTCCTCCCAGCATGTCCGTCGTCAGCTGCGTAAAGGCGCTGTTCGCCCGGTCATACAGGACCTTGGAATGGCTGAAGTTGCTTGTCCCCGATCCGGGCGCATAATAATACAGCCCGACGCGGCTCTCCGGCGGCAGATACTTTACAAAGTCATCGGAAACCCCCGCGCCGCGGAGCGCGTCATTGACAAAGAAGCCGCGGTCATTCCGGGGCAGGCCGGTCAGGATCGCCGTGCGCAGCCCATAGGCGCGCAGCGCCGCCGCGACATTGGCCTCCGATCCGCCAACCTTGGCCACAAAGCGGTCGGCGCGGTTCATCTGCTCCCCCACCTCAATGCTCAGGCACTGAAGCACCTCGCCCAGCCCCAGGAAATCAAAAGGGGCACTCCCCTGCGGCAAAAACTGCAACATGATCCCCGCCTCGCTTTCATTTGTGCATCCCTGCTATATATTGTAACGTTCCCGCGTGAATAGTCAATCCCAGTCATCCAGGGCATTTACAAAAACAGCCCAAACCTGTAAACTTAAGAAAACGGCAAAAGGGAAGGGGGCGCAGTATGTCCTGGAAAACACCGTCCATATGGTATGATCGTAAAAGAACGCTCTTTGGCCTTCCGTGGTCTTTCACCAAGTACCGCCTGACAGAAGAAAAGCTGTTCATTATTTCCGGCCTGTTTAACACGAAACATGAGGAGATCCGCCTGTATCGCATTCTGGATGTGACGCTGCATCGTTCGTTGGGTGAAAAGCTGTTCGGGCTGGGCACGCTTCACCTTTGCACTGCCGACCGGTCCACGCCGGAGATCGATATCCAGCGGATCAAGCAATCGCAAAAGATTCATCATCTGATATCCGACGCGGTAGAACACCAGCGCGCCGAAAAGGGGATCATCGGCCGGGAGTTCTTTGGCGATGAGGATGGCACGGGTGCCGAATACCATTGAGGGATTGTTTGCGGCTGCATTAGCGTTGTGAATAGGCAACCGCACCCGTCGGCCCCGTCGGCCCGGTGATCCCAGTGACGGGCGGCGTGGGCCGCACGCAGCACGGTGAGGGCGGCGGGGGCGGATCGCACGGCGGCGGGGGGCAGTCAAAAATTCTATATCGCATATTATTTCCTCCTCAAGGCACAGGTCTGACAAGTATAGTTACCCAACCCCAAAACTGGCCAAGGTGAGCGAGAGATTTTTTTGTCCGGCAAGGAGCCTGAGCGAGACGTAGCCGGCAGCTATGTTGAGCGGAGAGCGACGATGCCGGGCGGAAAAAGATCCGCTCACCTTGGTCAGTTTTGGGGTTGGGTGACTATAAATTGGCCCATGATCAGCGTATTCCACGCACATGTCCGCCGTGACAGAACACCGCGCCCGGCCTGTTGACGCGCGGGAGGCAGCGTGCTACTATACAAAGAAAAGGCGGCTTTATGCCGCCGGTGCAGAGGCTTAGGGTACGGCATGGGCAAGGACCCCTCACAAAAGAAACAGTCCCATGGCATCGGTGCGGGCACCACCAGCACCGGTGTGTATGTGGACGCCGATACCGGGTATGATGACCCGCAGGGCCGCTCGGCAGCAAGTATCCGCCGGGAGGCATTGCGGCGCGCCGTCCGCTCGGGCAAGCAGGCCAAGCGACGCAAGGGGTCCCCCTACCGCCGCAAGCAGCTGCGCAGCGCCCTCACCACTGCAGTGGTCGTGCTGGCAAGCGCGGTGTTCAGCCTGCTGATCGGGGACAGCCTCTGGAGTCCTTCGGAATCGCCGGTGGCCGTCGCCGCCATAGCCGCGCAGCCAGCGACAACAGCGACGCAGGCCTCTCCGACAGTAACGCCAACTGTAGCGCCCCCATCGCCTTCCCCCACCCCAAGCCCGCCTCCCAGCGAAACCCCGCCGCCCACAGCGGAGCCGGTCCCTGCCGCGCAAGCGGCGCAGGAAGAAATCCGCGTATTCGTCCCCAAGAGCGGCAGCCGCTACCACCTGACCGCCACCTGCAGCAACATGCAGGACGCGCAGGAAGTGCCCCTCCAGGAAGCCAAAGCGCGCGGTTTCACTGCCTGCAAGCGGTGCAATCCGCCAGAATAAACGAAAAGGAGCCTTACGCTATGAAAGCCACAATCAACGGAGCCAAGCTGGTGATGCAGAGCCTGATGGGTGAGGTGCACCACCCGACGATGCGAAACCCCTACCGCCTGGATGCTCAGGGGCATGGGCACGTGCTTCCCTCCACCGGCGGCATCACCTATAACGTGAAGATTGGCGATTCCGTCTTCGCCATGGCGTGCGACCATGTTGAGCCGGGCGTCTCCATGCAGAACGCTGGCACCAACGAAAACACCGCGCTGAACACCCTTTCGTGCGTGGGCAACACCGCCACCGTTATCAGCGGTGATGCCAAGGGCAGCAAGGGCTTTGTCACCGGCACGCACGGCGGCATCGAGCATGTGCTTGTGTATTTCGCGCAGGACGTGCTGGAGAAGATGGCGATCGGCGACAAGATTCAGATCCGTGCGCAGGGCCAGGGCATGTGCATCGAAGGCTTTGAGGATTCCGTGTCCTGCATGAACCTGGACCCGAACCTCTTTGAGAAGATGGGCATCACGGTGGAAAACGGGAAACTGCGCGTGCCGGTCGCGGCGAAGGTGCCCGCGTACCTGATGGGTTCCGGCATTGGCTCCTCCAGCGCGTACAGCGGTGATTACGACATCATGACCGCCGACCAGGGCGAGCTGGAGCGCCAGGGTCTGACGAACCTCCGCTATGGCGACATCGTGATGCTGGAAAATTGCGACACGACCTTCGGGCGCGGGTACCTCACCGGCGCGGTGACGATCGGCATCGTCGTGCACAGCGACTGCATTCTCATCGGGCACGGACCGGGCGTCACCACGCTGCTGACGGCCAAGACGCCGGTGATCGAGGGCGTGCTGACCAAGGGCGCAAACCTGGCGGATTACATGGGCGTATAACGCACTTTACTGGCTGGGCGTCTGCGACAGATAGCCGCCCATCATGTTCATCAGGTCATCGGTGCTGGCCACATCCACGAACGACGTGGGGACCTCCCCGACAATGATCGACTCGGCGACCGGCACCTGTGCGGTGACGGCCGCCATTTTTGTGCCCGTGGGGATAATCATCTGCACCGTGGTGCTCAGCTGCAAAAAGATGCGGTGCCGCGTCTGGTTGATGCCCGCCGACGAAAACTCGCTGACGAATTCTGTGGAGACGGCGCCCACCGGCACCACATTCACATGCACAAGCGGACCGCTGCCGGCCAGTAGTTTGCTGCCCAGCGCCGCCCCCAGCGGCACGTTGATGCCGGAATTGGCGATGTTCTCCAGGTTACGCTGCACGGCCAGCACCGTCTGGGTGGACAGTTCGTTCATGCGCGCGGTGTTGGCCTGCATCATCGCCACCCGCCCGCCCGCATCCATCATCACAGTCATCAGGTCGCTGTAGACCCCGCCCTCGCGCATGACTTCGTACACGGCGTCGTTCATCGCCTGCACGGCCATCACGCGGGCGCGCGCCTCGGCCATCGAGAGGATGACCGGGCGCAGGTTATTATCCGCCCAATAAAAGAACAGCAAAGGAATGGCAAAGACCACCGCGAGCCGCCAAAAGACGCGGCGTTTTTTGCGGTAGGTCTTAACACGCGAGGATTGCCCGGAGGCGGTAGACATCGTAAATCCCCCCCAGGGAGACTATGCTAGCCTGCCACCGCCGTAGAACTATGCGCCTAAAAATGATGTAATGAACTGGCGCAGCGCTTCGATGTTAGCGCGGTCGAACTGGGTATCGCGCCAGGTATGGATGCGTCCCAGCCCCAGGCCAATCAGCGGGTAGCGCCGTAGCGCCGCCACCCCGGCGCTCTTTTTGAAGAGCATCTGGTCGGACGGGTACAGCGCGCGCGTTGTCGGACAGAGTTCCGCCGCCTTGCCCTCCGGCATAGACAGCGCGGCCTCGGTGCGCCGCATCAGCGCCGCGTCCGTGCGGAACGCTTTTCCCAGCACGAAGAGGATATGGTCACCATCGGATACACAGTCGAAGTTGATCAGCGGCTTGTTTGCCATCTCTTTGGCGTGCATACGCCTGAAGAACGAAGCGCCCAGCAGACCCATCTCCTCATTATCGAAGAAGACGAACGCCGCACGCTCGCGCGCCTCCTTGGGCAACGAAAGCAGGCTTTCCACCAGCACCGCCACGCCCGACGTGTTGTCGTTGGCGGTGTGTTTGTTGGCCGGGCCAAAGAACATCCACAGCAGCATGCCATAAAACAGCAGCGCGGACGCGCGCCCGGCAAGCGCCGGATCAACCCCCAGCCATCCGGCCAGCACGCCCAGCCCAAACGGCACAAGCAGTATCACCAGCACCAGAAACAGCTGGTACAGGATGCTCACCGGCAGGTTTTTCGGCGCGAGGAAATTGGGGATGGGCAGCACCGCGCACGTATCATAGTGCGCCGTGAAAACCACCTCCGCCCCGGCGACTTCACCAACGATGATGTTGGCGCTCTTCACCGACGTGCTCTTCTCCTCCACGCGCGCATGGATTCCCTCCGCCGCGAGCCGCCCAACCAGAAACGCGCGGAACGCCTCTTTCTGCGCCTTGGTCTTGCGCACCTGGTACTTCTCCAGGATTTCTTCGGTTATCGCGTGCATTGGGGACCTCCTTTACAAGCGGGATGTGCGGGGGAGTGTGTGAAGGGGGGGGACGGGGGGGGGGGGGGGGGGGGGGGGGGGGGGGGGGGCGGGGGAGGGGGGGAGGGAACAGACGACAAAAAGACAGGCGAGAAC
>JAVBQK010000031.1:0-50345 GCA_031549105.1 Eubacteriales bacterium | reverse complement strand
CCCCCCCCCCCCCGCCCCCCCCCCCCCCCCCCCCCCCCCCCCCCCCCCCCCCCCCCCCCCCCCCCCCCCCCCCCCCCCGTTCCCTCGCTCCCTCCGTCCCTCCCGCTTGCAAACCCAGACCGAACATGCTATACTTCCATCATTATCACGTGGGAGGATCGACCGTGAGGCTGTATCGTACCAATCTCACGCCCTCGACCTTCGGGATTAGCTCCGTACAAATCTGAGAAATCGGACAATCGGTCAACGTTGTGCGGAGCCTAATATCCCTTGGCCGGGCGACATCATGCGGCAGGGATGCGTTTTATACGTGTCTTGTTTGTGTTGCATGAACGCCCTGCGAAGATGACCAGGATATTTTCGGCTGCGGACAACAGATCCGCAGCCGTTTTGTATGGAGCAGGCTTTTCCTTGCGCCCTGCGTAGCGGCTGCCGTGTGCGGAGAATGGATGCAGGGGAGGCAGTTTTATGGGGCTGATCAATTTTCAAGGGATTACAAAGACATACGCACAGCGCCTTTTGCTGGATGGGATCAGCTTTTCCGTGGAGCGCGGCGAGCGGCTGGCGCTCATCGGCCCCAACGGCGCGGGCAAAACCACGCTGGTGCGCATCGCGATGGGGCAGGAGACGGCGGACGCGGGCCAGGCGTTCCTCGCGCGGGGCACACAGGCGGGGTTCCTGATGCAGGACCTGTCAACGCTGGGCGACGATGAAAACGCGCTGCACTGGGGCGAGATCGTTCAGTTGGAGGATAAGCTGCGTGCGATGGAGGCCCGAATGGCCGCCGCATCCGCCGAGGAGATGGACGCGCTGCTGAAGGACTACGCGCGCCTGACCGCACGTTACGAGGCGATGGACGGCTACACGGTGGAAAGCCGGCTGAAAGCGACGCTGCTGGGCCTGGGCCTGCGCAAGGAGGCGCTGGGCACGCCGCTGATGATGCTCTCCAGCGGGGAGCGCATGCGCGTGGCGCTGGCGCGCATCCTGCTGAAATCGCCGGATCTGCTGGTGCTGGATGAACCGACAAACCATCTGGACATCGCCGCGACGATGTGGCTGGAGGAGTACCTCAGCGCATTTCCGGGTGGCGTGCTGATCATCTCGCATGACCGGTACTTCCTCGACCGCGTCGCCACGCGCGTGATCGAGCTAAAGAACGCGACGACCATCGAGCACCACGGCAACTACAGCAGCTTTTTGCAGCAGCAGCAGATCCGCACCGAGTTCTTGCACGATGAAAAGGAACGGTTGGACAGGGAAATCCGCCTGGCGAGTGACCTGGCGCGGCGGCTCCGGGCGACGGCGCACATCACGCAGGCGCAATCGCGCGAGAAGGGTATCGAGCGCATGAAGGCCGAGCGCCAGCGGGTTCTGACCGCGCAGCGTGAAGGGCATTTGGGTCGTGTGAACGCCACGCAGCTGAACCTGCAGCGCACCGCTCACGTCAGTGCGGAGATCGCCGCGGCGGAGCACGCGACAAAGCGCTATGGCGAGCGCGTGCTGTTCCGCGATGCGAACTTCCTGATACGCGGCGGCGAGCATGTGGCAATTGTCGGAGAGAATGGCTGCGGTAAAACCACGCTGCTGCGCATTCTGCTGGGGCAGGACCCGCAGGTGGAGGGCGTGTGCCGCATCGGCCCGTGGGTGAAGGTGGGTCTGCTGGACCAGAACGCGGAGTTCGACGATGCGGGGCGCACAATGCTGGAGGAGGTCATCTTTCAGAAGGAACAGGCGCCAGGGATTGCAGGCGAAATCACGCCGCAACAGGAAAGGCCCGCGCGCGATCTGCTGGGCAAGGTGGGCTTCTATGGCGATGAGATTCACAAGGCGATCGCAAAGCTGTCGGGCGGCGAGCGCGTGCGGCTGAAGCTGGCGCTGCTCTTGCAGCAGGAACCGCAATGCCTGGTGCTGGATGAGCCGACCAACCACCTGGACCTGCCCGCGCGCGAGGCGGTGGAAAACGCCGTTGCCACGTTCCGGGGTACGGTCATCGCGGTGTCGCATGACCGGTACTTTCTCAACCGCTGCGCAACGCGCATCCTCGCGTTTGAGGGAGAAAAAATCGTTGCGTATGATGGCAACTGGGACGACTACCGCGCGGCGATTGCGCTACAAAAGGAGCGAGAGGCGCAGGCCCGTATCGCTGTGCAGGAGAAGCGGCGCACGCAGGGTAGCCCGGCGGAAAAGGCGGATAATGGCGCGGCACGGGCCGCGCTGGAGGCGGAGATTGAACGGCTAGAGGCCCACAAGCAGGCGCTGGAGGCATTGATGGGCCCGGATGCGGACGCGCAGGTGTACATGGACTACCAACAGGCTGAACGCGCGCTGGAGGAACTGTATGCCCAGTGGGTGGAGGAGTGAGGGGCGGGCGGTCTAAAACCCGCCGCCCACATGGATGCCGCGAAGCAGCGCGATATACAGCAAGGAATGCACCTCTGCCATTGAATCAGGGCCGGGGAACATATCGCAGAATTACGACGCCATCCTGCACGTATTGATGCGTGAGGCGCAGCGGGATGGCGGAATACCCATGCAGGAACAGCGGAATGCCTTCACCCAGGATGATGGGAATGATGCCGATGATATACTCGTCGATCATCCCAGCCCGAAGGACCGGGTCAATAGAAATGCCACCGCCGAAGAGGTAGATGTCCCCTTGCGCGGTCTGCCTGAGCGCAGCGAGCTCACGGCACAGGTCGCCGCCGATAAAGTGAATGTTCTCGTAGTCCTCAAGGGGTGCGGAGGTGACGATATACACCTGCTTGTCGCCGTAGTCGGCATGCATCTCCTGATCATAGCACCGCTTCCCCATGACGACAGCGGACACATGCGCCAGAAAATCGCCGTGGCTCCATACCGCCTCAGTATTCAGACGCCGGTCTCCGCACGGCTGTATCCAGTCGTATCCGCCGTCCTTGTCCGCGATGAAACCATCCAGGCTGATGGCCAGGTTCAGAATGATTTTGTTCATGGTTCGTCACCTGGGCGCATTTCGCTCAGCGCCTTTATCAGCAGTGGGGTCGCGATGCGCAGCGCCCGGATATTGCCCCCAAGCATCGTGTGCTGCCAGGTCCCCTCGGCCAGCTTGGTCTGGGCCTTCTCGCTTTTGCTTAGCAGCGATGCAATGGGAGCGCGGGCGTTTTCCAGCTCTTCTTTTGTGTAGCAAATAGCCGCACCATCCCCATTTTGTTCCCTTGTTATCAGCGAGGATGCGATGTACAGCGCCTTGATTCTGTTCTTTTGCAGCGTGTGCTGCGAGCTGCCCTGCGCGAACTTGCCTTGCATTTTTTCGCTCCGGTCAATCATGGATGCGATCGCCTGCATGTCGGCTTCTGTCAGTGTATCCATGCGCTTGTCTCCCATCCTGTGTTGTATCTCAGCGTCGCAACACCCTGTGCAGCTCGCGCGTGATTTCCGCCATGTCCAGCGGCTTTGAAATATGCCCATCCATCCCGGCCTCAAGGCTTGCGGCCTTATCCTCCTGCATGGCGTTTGCCGTCATCGCCACAATCGGCGTGTGCGCTCTGCCGGTCGTCATTTCAAAGGCTCGTATCCTTTTCGTGGCCTCTATTCCATCCATGATGGGCATACGGATGTCCATGAGCACCAGGTCATATTGTTTTTGCTGAAACGCTTCAAGCGCCTCTTCTCCGTTCGCCGCGCAGTGGATTTCCATGCCAAACTCCGAGAACACCGCCAGAGCAATTTCCTGGTTGATTTCGTTATCCTCCGCGAGCAGCACCTGATAGCCGCGATAATCCTGCCCCGCGTCCGCGTCATGGTTTGGGGCACCGAGCAAGGCCCGGTCTCCGTGATAAGGCTCCACCACAATGCGGAATGTGAAGGTGCTCCCCGTCCCGGAACGGCTCTCGACACCAATCGATCCGCCCATCAGCTCAACAAGCGCTTTGCTGATAGACAAGCCTAGCCCCGTACCGCCGAACTCCCGGACAGTGGAGCTGTCAGCCTGGGAGAAGGGCCTGAACAGCAGCTTCAGCTGATCTTCGGACATGCCGATGCCGGTATCGGAAACGGCGCATATGAGCGCTATTCTGCCATCTGTTTCCGGCGCGGCCGTCACGCCCAGCGAAATATGCCCCTCCTTGGTAAACTTCGCCGCGTTCCCCAGCAGGTTCAGCAGAACCTGGGAGAACTTCAGCCCATCCCCGATGACCGCATCGGGCACCGATGCGTCAACATCAATCTGAAGGCCAATGTTTTTCTCGTTCACACGGGGTAGAATGAGCTCGCGGATGGTATCGACAACATCCTGAATCGCAAACGGGCGCGTTTCCAGCTCCAACTTCCCGGCTTCAATCTTGGAGAAATCCAGTATGTCGTTGATAATGCCCAGCAGCAGCGCGGCGGAGGATTGTATCTTGCGCAGATAGGCCATGCCCTGTTCTCTGGTATCGGCCTGCATGGCCAGCCGCGTCATGCCCAGCACGCCGTTCATCGGCGTGCGCAGCTCATGGCTCATCCGGGCAAGGAAATCCCGCTGCGCCAGGTTGGCGGCTTCCGCCAGCATGAGCGCCTCGTGCTCCTTGGATGTTTTCTCAATGTGATCCGCCATGCCGTTGATGCTCTCGGCGACCTCTCCCAGCTCCCCATCGATCCGGCCGATCCGCTTGGTCAGGTCGAATCGCATTTCCTTGATGCCGGTAACCAGCTTGTCCACGTTCATCATTAGGCGGCGCGAAAGGTAGATGGCGGCGCAAATGGTCAGGACAAAGAAGACGACCAGAAATACAATGATCCTGGTGGCAATGCTCCCATATTCCTTCTCGATATCGGTCGTCAGCTCGTTTGCCCAGGCATAGCCAATGACGGTGCCGTCCCGCGCGATGGGGTACATCGCGTTCATGATGTTGCCGCGCACCATCGTCCCCATCTTGACGATGGGCGTGTTTTCCGCCATGACAGTGCGACCGGGATGGTCGGGCCTTATGGATACGCCGACATTCGCGCCGTACTCCTGCGAAGGGCCATAGGTGAGGATGGCGTCCAGCTCCAGCGAGTAATAGCCGACGCCCAGGCCCGGATAAATCGAAGCGATTTCTTCGGTTACGCCCTCCAGGGCCTCGTGCAGCACGGCAATCTTTTCTTCCCTTGTTGCGTCCTGCGCGCCTGCACCGGCAAGGATTTCGTCATAGCTCTGCTCTCCCAGCTTGAGCTCCAGGTAATGCGCAATGCCGAGCAGCTTGTCCTCTTTTCCCTGCAGCATAACCGTTTGGGACAGATAGCGGGTTGTGTAGATGGAGGCCAGCAGCATCAGGCCCATCAAAACCATAAGAAGACCAATAATTCTACCCTGAACGGACTGAAGGAAATATCTTTTCATGGGATCGCCAATGCCTTCCTGATTTTATATTGCCGGCGGCTTTTTCCCTGTAGCGGCATGTATAGAAAAAGAACCCGATTCTCTCGAAGCGAGTCCAAATAAGGCGGTCAAGCGGCTCCAGCGCGCTCACATCCACCCGAGGTCCCATCTCAATGATATAGTATAGCAGAAAAGTAGAATATAATAAAGAGAAAAGCGGTGAACACATGCGCACCATCAATTGACATGCAGTGCAAACCCTTATACAATAAACAGTGTTGAAACACGGGGCATGACAGTCCTGCCATCGTCACGCGCGGCAGCTGTGCGAGATACGAAAGGGGGAGGAGCCATGCGGCGCAACAGGAGCCTCTTCTATTCGTGGTTCTTCTCCTATCTGGTTATCCTGCTCATCCCACTGCTGGCCAGCGGCGTGATGTACACCAAGGCGGGCGAGCTGGTCGAGCGGGAGATTGGCAAGGCTAACGCGGCGCTGGTGACCCAGCTGCAGATGGAAGTGGACGGCAGGATGAGCAACATCCAGCAGCTCTTCCAGCAACTTTCGGTCAATACCCGCGTGCAGGCCGCCGCATCGGTCAAAGGCAACTTTCAGCCCAAGAACATGTACAACATCTATGAGCTCGTGCGCGATCTGAACCGCTACGCCCTCATCGATTCCTTCTACGAAGATATGTTCATCTACTTCAACAGCACGGGCACCGTGGTGAATAAGCAAGGCCACAATGCCGCACAACTCTTTTACGATGTCTTTATCGCCAGCCCGGACCTGCCGTTTGAGGCGTTTGAGCGCTTGTCCGCTGCGGCGGCCCTAGGCACGATGATGCCCTATACCGGGAGGAATGGCGAGCACTATATCGCCTTTGTTCACCCACTAGCCTATTTGGAGGTTCCTGCCGGTGCGGCCACGATATTCATTACGGTCCGCGCGGAGCGTCTGGTGCAGACGCTGGACGCGATGAAGTGGAACCCGGAAAACACAGTGCTCATCATCAGCGAGGAGAACAGCGTGATCTCCGCCAGCAGCGACGCGTCCATCCTCGATGCCGTCGACTATGCGCGCCTGGGCGAAGCGAGCCAGCAGATTGACGGCGTGCCGTACACGCTCTCGGTGCAGGCATCCAGTGTGATGCCCTGGAAGTATGTTGTGGCCACACCCACCCGTGTGTTCTACGAAGGTGCGCGCCGCCTGCAGGTGTATACGCTGGCGGTGCTGCTCTTCTGCGTGGGCGTATGCACGGCGCTCGCCTATTACTTCACCCGGCGCAACTTCAACCCCATCAAGGCGCTGGTTGCCGCCCTGACTAAGGAAGGCCCCCAGGCCGGCATGGAAAAGAATCAGTTCCAGTGGATTTTGCGCGCGGTGGACGATCTGATCCAGGAAAAGGAGAGCGCCAGCTACCGCCTGTACCGCAACACCTTGCTGCTGAAAAAGAATGTGATCAACAAACTGCTCAAGGATCTGCATGACCACCGAACGATAGACGAGGAGATCGCCGAGTCGGGGCTGCGGCTGACCTCCGGGCATTACGCGGTGGTGTTGTTCAAGACCCAGGCCCAGGCCGAGCAGCTGCGGGAGGCGGAGAGCAGCGGCCAGCTGAACCTGTCTGGGTTTGTGGCCGTCAATTGCTTTGAAAACCTGCTGCCGCCGGAGTACACGGTGGAGTCCGCGGAGCTGGACGCCTACGCAGTCAGCATCGTCAGCCTGCCTTCCGCCGATGAAGGGCATCTCTTGGCGCTGGAGAACACCGCCTACGAGGCACAGGCAAAGGCTGGCGAGCAGCAGATTGAGGCCCACATCGCCATCGGTGGCCTGTGCGAGGGGACCTTTGGCCTGCAGGACAGCTTCCGCGAGGCGATGGAGGCAATGGAGTACCATGCGCTGGTGGGCGGTGACGACGTCATCCTATACGGCAGCATCCGCAACCAGCAGAAGAAATACTTTTATCCCATCGAGGTGGAGCAGCGCATCCTCAACGCGGTCAAGGCCGGGGACAGCAAAACTGCATCCGAGGACATAGCCAACGTCCTGGGACGCAACTTTGCCGATGCGGGCGTGTCTCCCGAGATGCGAAGGCTGCTGTTGGCGGACATGTCCAGCACCATTGTCAAGGCGCTGGACGATGAGAGCGAGGCGGGGCTGCTGACGGAGATGGAGCAGCTCAAGGGCCTCTTTGTCAAGGCAACCCCCGTGGGCTTCCAGGCGGCACTGCTGGACATTGTAGAGCGGGTATGCGCGCACAACCGCCGCCGGTGGGAGGTGGACAGCCGCTCCGAAACCCTCGCCCGGGAAGTGTCCGCATATGTCCAGGCCCAGTACGCCGACCCCAACCTGAGCATCTCCATGATCGGCGCGGCATTCGGCCTGACACCCAGCTACATATCCAAGCAGTTCAAGGAGCAGACAGGCGAGGGCCTCCTGGCCTTCATCAGCAATGTCCGCGTGGAAAAGGCCAAGGACCTGCTCCAGACCGGCGCCTCCCTCAACGACGCGTGCGCGCAGGTGGGCTACACCAACGTGGGCACGCTGATCCGGGTGTTCAAGAAGACATATGGCATAACGCCCGGGCAGGTTAAGAAGGTGACGTGAGGGTGGGGACGGTGGGAGACGCCAGGGGACTTTGTCCCCCTGGACCCCCTACCAAAGGGCCTTGCCCGTTGGAAACCCAATATTTCGCCTCACGGCGGGTTTGCGTTTCTCATGATCAGAGTGCCTTCCGCCGTGAGGCGAAATGTTGGAGGTCCAGGGGGACCTGAGCCGCATTCCGCCAGTGGCGGAATCAAA
Organism: Eubacteriales bacterium; assembly: GCA_031549105.1. Classification (GTDB taxonomy): domain Bacteria; phylum Bacillota; class Clostridia; order Christensenellales; family Aristaeellaceae; genus Avichristensenella. Next base: position 42,222 of record JAVBQK010000031.1, on the reverse strand, counting down.
TGCGGTGAAGGTCGGTTTTCCTCCAGAGCGATGCGAAGCAGCGCGACAATAGGAAAACCCGGGCCGAGGCCTCCTGGCAGGGGGTCTGGGGGACAGCGTCCCCCAGCGTTCCCCCGTTTCCTTTCGTTCGTTCCTCTCTCAAAATCGGCAGTGGATGTTCATTTTCCAGCTATACCAAGCGGATTGCTGAAAATGAACATCAGCTTTGCTTTTTAAATATTGTGCTACTTGCACCAATGTGCTTAACTAAAATTGAACTGCAGGCCCAGAATGCGCGGCCTGCAAGAAAATCTAAGGAGGGTCCGGGTTATGAAGAAAGCTCTCGCGCTGTTGCTGACCGTCCTCATGCTGACGACGGCGCTGGCCGCAGTGGCCTCCGCGGCCGACGCGCCCAAGCTCACCTATTGGGTGGAACTCAATGGCAACCTGACCTCGCACTACACCAACCTGGGAGATACCCCGTTTGCAAAGGGCCTGATGGAGCGCACCGGCATTGAGATCGAATTTTTGCACCCGCCGACAGGCCAGTCAAAGGACCAGTTTAACCTCATGATCGCCAGTGGCGACCTGCCGGACATCATTGAGTACGGCTGGCTGAACGGCTATCCGGGCGGCCCGGAAAAGGCGATCTCCGACGGGCACATCCTGGAGCTCAGCGAAATTTTTGAGAAGTATTGCCCCAACATCACCAAGTATCTGGCGGATAATCCGGATGTGGATAAGATGATCCGCACTGACGCCGGCAGCTACTATTGCTTCCCCTTCATCCGCGGTGCCCGTGAGCTGCAGACCAGCGTCGGCCCGATCATCCGTGCTGACTGGCTGCGCGACTTCGGCATGGAGCCGCCGGTGACGATGGATGACTGGCACACCTACCTCACCCGCGCCAAGGATGAGAAGGGCGCCGCCTCGCCCTACTCGCACATTGACTGGCTGCTGAGCGAGCATCCCTTTGCGTACGCGTTTGGCCTGCGCCTGGAGTTCTACCTCGATGACGAGGGCAAGGTGCAGTACGGCCCGTACACCCCGCAGTATAAGGATTTCATGACGCTGATGAACCAGTGGTATTCCGAGAAGCTGATTGATCCGGACATCGCCACGATGAACCAGGGCGACATCCTCACCGCCAAGATGACCGGCGGCGATATGGCGGCCATGCACGGCTACGCCGGGTCCGGCATCGGCACCTACATGAACGCGATGAAGAGCGTCGACCCAAACTACGACCTGATGGGCGTGATGTACCCCGTGCTGAACGAAGGCGACACCCCCAAGATGGGCCACATTGAGAACAAGTACGTGGGCACCGCGTCCGCGGCGATCACCACCAGCTGCAAGGATATCGAGACTGCTGCCCGTCTGCTGGATTACGCCTATGGCGAGGAAGGCCAGATCTACTACAACTTCGGCGCGGAGGGCGTTTCCTACACGATGGTGGACGGCAACCCCACCTACACAGACCTGATCCTGAAGAACCCGGATGGCTGGTCCATCGGCGAGGCGCTTGCCGCCCATCTCCGTGGCAGCTACAACGGACCGGAAATCCAGGACGTGCGCTACATCTGGCAGTTCCTGCAGCTGCCCCAGCAGGTTGACGCGTACAAGAACTGGGCGAAGACCGATGCTGCGAACTACATGATCCCGCCGGTATCCGCCACGCCCGAGGAGAGCGCGGAACTTGCCGCGATCATGACTGAGGTGGATGCTTATTTCAAGGAGATGTACTACAAGTTCATGTTCGGCACCGAGAGCCTGGACAGCTTTGACAAGTACATGGAGAACATGAAGGCGCTGGGCATCGAGCGTGCGCTGGAGATCAAGGAAGCGGCGCTGGAGCGGTACAACGAGCGCTGAGACGTAAAAGAAACGCTGGGGGACGCTGTCCCCCAGCCCCCCTGCCAAAGGGCGTACCCTTTGGAAACCCAACATTTCGCCTCACGGCGGGAGGGATTTCATCAACCTGATTCCCATCCCGCCCGCAGGCGAAATGTCGGAGGTCCAGGAGGCAAGGCCTCCTGGCAGGGGGTCCAGGGGGACAGCGTCCCCCTGGCGTCCTCATCTTTCCCTCCGCCCAAGAACCATGAAAGGAACAGCCCATGATTAAGCAGCCTGAACGCCATACCCTGGGAAGGCCGGCGGGCTTTGCGCAAGTGGTCCGCAGCGACTTCCGGCGCAACCGGATGTTGTACTTGCTGTTCGTGCCGGTGATCGCGTTCTACATCATCTTTGCATACAAGCCCATGTACGGCGCAATCATCGCCATCAAGGACTTTACGCCCGGAAAAGGCATCGTAGGCAGCCCCTACGCCGACCCGCTCTTCAAGCACTTCACCCGCTTTTTCCAAAGCCCGTTCTTTGGCAGGCTGGTCCGCAACACCTTTGTGCTCAGCATTTATTCGCTCATCTTTGGCTTTCCCGCGCCCATCCTGTTGGCGCTTTCGCTTAACGAAGTGCGCAGCACGCGCTTTAAGAAAACGGCGCAGACCGTTTCCTATTTGCCGCACTTTATTTCGCTGGTGGTGGTCTGCGGCATGATCGCTGACTTTTCTTCCAGCAAGGGGCTGTTTAACGACATCATTGTCACATTCGGAGGATCGCGATCAGCCTTGCTGCAGAACCAGAACTTCTTCCGTCCCATGTACATCGTATCCAGCATCTGGCAGGAGGTGGGCTGGGGCAGCATCATCTACCTGGCGGCGCTGAGCAACATCGATGAACAGCTGTACGAGGCCGCAAAGATCGACGGCGCGGGGCGCTTCCGCCAGCTGCTCAGCGTGACGCTGCCCGGCATCATGCCGACGGTCGTCATCATGTTGATCCTGCGCATGGGGTCGCTCATGAGCATCGGCTATGAGAAGATCATCCTGCTCTACAACCCTTCCACCTATGAGGTGGCCGACGTGATCTCGTCCTACGTGTACCGCTCCGGCCTGCTGGAGGGCAACTGGAGTTACTCCGCGGCGATCGGCCTGCTCAACTCAGTGGTGAACTTTGCCTTTTTGCTCTGCGCCAACGCGATCAGCCGCCGCGCGGGTGAAACCAGCCTATGGTGAGGAGGGAAGGAAGCATGAGAATACGAGTTTCACGCGGGGAGCGCATATTCACTGCGTTCAACTATGGCTTCCTGGCCCTGATTATGCTGCTGTGTTTTTATCCGCTGTACTTTGTGGCGGTGTCCTCCATCAGCCAGAACAGCCGCCTGATGCAGCACAGCGGACTGTTGCTGGGGCCTATTGGGTTCAGCCTGGACGCGTACAATCGGGTGTTCAGCAATCCCAGCATCCTGTCCGGGTACAAGAACACGCTGTTCGTGCTGGCGGCGGGCCTGGTGGTGCACATCATCATGACATCGCTGGGCGCGTACTTCCTCTCGCGCAAGAATGTGCTGTGGAAAAAACCGCTGATGTTCCTGGTCACCTTCACCATGTTTTTCTCCGGCGGCATCATCCCGTTCTACCTCACGGTCGCTAGGGATTTGGGCATGCTCAACTCGCTCTGGTCGCTGATTCTGCCGTTCTCCATCAACACCTACAATATGATCATCATGCGCACATCCGTCCAGGGCAGTCCTGATAGCCTGGAGGAGTCCGCGATGCTTGACGGGGCGGGACATCTTCGCATTCTGTTTAACATTATCCTGCCGCTGTCCAAGGCAATCCTGGCGGTGATGGTGCTATACTATGGCGTAGCCATCTGGAACGGTTGGTTCTGGGCATCGGCGTTCATCCGCAAGCGGGAGCTGCTGCCGTTGCAGGTCATCCTGCGCGAGATTCTGCTGAGCAACGACATGGGCGCGATGAGCCAGGGCGGCGCGGCAATGGACCAGGAAGGCATCGGCAAGACGATCAAGTACGCGACGATTATGGTGGCGACAATCCCGGTGCTGATGCTGTACCCGGTGCTGCAGAAGTACTTTGCCAAGGGCGTAATGGTTGGCGCGATCAAGGGATAACATGAACACGGAGGATGGCATGATGTGGATGGATGAGGCGCTGGATACGGCGGTGGCGCTCTGGCGGCAGAACCTGCCGGAGTTCACGCACATGTTCCAGGCATGCAACAGTGAGGGCAATTTCTACCCCAAGACCGAAAATGTGGACTGGACCACCGGATTTTGCACCGGGGAGCTATGGCTGTGCTACGAGCGTACCGGGGATGAGGTGTTCCGGCAGGCGGCGTTGGCGCAGGTGGATAGTTTCCTGGACCGCATCCAGCGGCGGGTGAACGTCGACCACCATGATATGGGCTTCCTGTATACGCCCAGCTGCGTGGCGGCGTACCGGCTGACCGGAAGCGAAACGGGTAAAAAGGCCGCGCTGATGGCCGCCGACTGCTTGATGGAGCGGTTCCAGCCGCTGGGGCAGTTCTTCCAGGCGTGGGGCGAGCTGGGCGCGCGGGACAACTACCGGCTGATCATCGACTGCCTGATGAACCTGCCGCTGCTTTACTGGGCCAGTGAGCAGACGGGCGATGAGAAGTACCGGCAGGCCGCACTGGCCCACACCCAGACGTCCATTCACCACCTGGTGCGGGAGGATAACTCCACCTACCATACGTATTTCTTTGACCCCGAAACGGGCGCACCGGTGCGGGGGGTGACGCACCAGGGCTACCGGGATGATTCCGCGTGGGCGCGCGGCCAGGCGTGGGGTATCTACGGGCTGGCGCTGAGTTATCACTATACGCATGACCCATATTGCATTGAGCTCTTTGAACGGGTAGCGGATTTCTTCCTGGCCAGATTACCTGGGGATGGCGTGCCCTATTGGGATTTGGACTTTACCGACAAAGACGGCCAGCCCAAGGATAGCTCCGCCGCCGCGATTGCCGCGTGCGGCATGCTGGAGATGGCGAAACACCTGCCGGAGGCGCAGGCGGAAACCTACCGCGCTGCCGCCCGGCGCATGGCTGAAGCCCTTTGGCGCGACCATGCGGTGCGCGATCCGGCGGTTTCCAATGGCCTGCTGCTCCATGGGGTGTACGCAAAGGCCTCGCCTTACAACCCTGTGCGGGACCGGGGCGTGGACGAATGCAACACCTGGGGCGATTATTTCTGGATGGAGCTGCTGACGCGGTTGGCGGGGAACTGGGCGATGTACTGGTAAGCTGCCGCGCGTACCAAGCGACGCAGCATTGTCTCTTTTGCCCAGTCCGCCTATAGAAAACTGAATACCATCTTCAGAAGGCTTTGGCGCTACCGTATCCCCTCCAGGATATTGATTGGCGCTGGAGCCTTTCCCTGTTTGTTTCCAAGGGAGGATGATCCGGCCCTGGATATGCAAGCGGGATCAATAGCGTATCCGACTTCGCTAACGTTGGTATACAGCGCATCCTCGGCCAGAAGGGAGCCTGTCGTCAGGTCCACCGTCCGCCGGATCACGTCCACCGATTCGTATACTTTCCCGCCGCGCTCCATGTACTGAAGGTTTCGGTTCATCACATCGTATCGCCTTTGTGGCGGACGGCGCACCAGAACCCTCCCACGATAGTACGCGCCATCCAGGCTTAGTTCAATTTGCATGGCTTCGTCGGTATCATTTCGCACGCGCAGGTCCAGCCACCCTTCCAGGATTGTCGCATCCACACCGCAAGGGTCGTCCGGCGACGGGTTTGGGAACTCCTTTACCTTGTGCATGTGCCTCTCCACGATTGTTAGCGGCGTGTGCAGAAACAGCCAGAACAGCATGTTGCTCAGCTGGCAAAGTCCGCCGCCATAGACGGCGACCAGTTTTCCGCTATGTATGCACAGGCCGTCTTTGTACGCCTCCTGCCGGTCCGCGTGGCGCACCAGCCACCATAGCGAAAACGTCTCGCCCGGGTGGATGACGACGTGCGACACAGCCCCCGATGCCAGGCGCAGGTTGTGCACCTTGTTGTACTGATACTGAATATCGGCTCCGGTATGCTCATTGATGAGCAGAGACTTATCGCCTGCCAACTCATAAGGAAACAAGGGTTCTTTGCGGGCTGCGTACCGGTTCCCATCAAACTGCATTTTGAGATAGCCCCATTTTTTGCGCTGCCATTGGCGCAGCGGCATCAGAAACGGAAAGCGCTGCGTTATCAGTTTTCTAGCCATAACAGAATCCTCCTGCATTGAATCTGAATGGAAGTCTAGCAGAAGGCGTGGTCGCGGCGTTTAAGCCCGCCTTTTGAAAACCTTAGGTTTTTCTGAAGAAGCGCCATCCTAAGGAATTCTTAAGGATTGCCTAAGACAAATCCTCCGAACGGCAAGCGTGAATCATGCTTTAATGGCGGCGTCAGGAGGTGCAAAATGATGAATCAGCTAAAACTCATGATCCTGTATGGGGGAATGTCCGAGGAGCACCCTGTATCTGTCAAATCGGCGAGAGAACTCGCGAAGAACCTGGATATGGAAAAGTACGATATAGTCTACGTTTTCATCGCGCGGGACGGCCGCTGGCGGATGGTGGAGTCACCGGTGGGCGACCCTGAGGCGGGCGCGTGCGTCGTCCCATGGATCGGCGATGGGGGCGGGAAGCTCATGGTGCTCAGGGACGGGCGGCATGAGCCGTTGCCCGTGGATGTCGCGTTCCCCGCGCTGCACGGAAGGTACGGAGAGGATGGCGCGGTGCAAGGGCTGCTGGAGATGGCGGGCATTCCATACGTGGGGTGTGGGATCGCCGCATCGGCGCTGTGCATGGACAAGTCGCTTACCTACCTGGCCGCGTCGGGGGCCGGCGTATGGGTACCGCGCCACAAGGTACTCTTTGCGGGTGATGAAATTACGGCTGGCGCGCTGGAATATCCCCTGTTCGTCAAGCCTGCGCGCTCGGGGTCCTCGTTCGGCGTGAGCAAGGTGCACGATCCGGCCACGCTTGTGCCGGCCGTGCGTGAGGCCCAACGGTACGATGACAAGGTGCTGCTGGAGGAAGCTGTCGCCGGAATCGAAATCGGGTGTGCAGTGCTGGGGAACAGGGAGAGCCTCGTTACCGGGGCGCTCGACCAGATTGACCTGTCGGGCGGGTTTTTCCGCATCCATCAGGAGGCAATGCCGGAGCAAGGCTCGGAGAATGCGACCATCCGCGTGCCCGCCCCCATTTCGGAGGAGGCCCGCGCCCACGCGGTGGAAACTGCGCAGGCGGTGTACCGTGCGCTTGGCTGCCAGGGGTTGGCACGCGTGGATATGTTCCTGACGGCCGATGGGCGGATGGTGCTGGGCGAGGTCAACAGCATGCCCGGCCTCACGTCATACAGCCGCTATCCCCGCATGATGGAGGCGGCAGGCGTCCCGATGCGCGAAGTGGTTGACCGCCTGGTCGCGCTGGCGCTGGAGCAGGGAGGTGGCAGACGATGAAAAGAGTTTTCAAGCGGCTGCTGTGCAGCGTGATCGTTACTTTCCTTCTGGCGACCGCACATGCGCAGGCCGCATCCGGAAGCGTGTTGCTGGTCAACGCCTGGCACCCACTGCCCAGCGGCTTTGCTGCGGACGATCTCGTGGAGCTTTACGCCCAGAAGCGCTACTTCAAGCTGGCGACGAGCGACATTTACCTGACCCGGGAGGCGTTTGAGGCGGCCAACCGGATGTTCCAGCAGGCAAACCAGGATGGTGTCGAGGGGTTCATCATCACCAGCGGCTACCGCACGGAGGAAAAGCAGCGGTCGCTTTACGAAAATAACACGAACGGAACAGTGGCGAAGCCCGGAACAAGCGAGCACCAGAGCGGGCTTGCCTTCGATGTTACAGCGCGCCACGACAGCGGAGGGTTTGAAGATACGGCGCAGTTCCGCTGGTTGAGCGAAAACTGCTGGGCGTACGGGTTCATCCTGCGCTACCCCGAGGGCGGGGAGGACATCACGGGCATTCCATACGAGCCGTGGCACTACCGCTACGTGGGCACCGAGATTGCGAGGGAGATTCAGGCAAGCGGCTTGACGCTGGAGGAATACTGCGAAAGGCAGGGTGCTTAAGATGATGAACGGGTTTGTATACCTGGACGACGAACTGCCCGGCGTGTTTTGGGATGCGAAATACGCCACGGTGGATAACTTCACCGGCACGGTGGTGGATGGCTACCGGACAAACCGCGTCGTCGGCACGCGCGAGATGGCCCGGGCGCTTCTGGGGGCGGCTTCCCTCGCGGCCAAACAGGGGTTTGGGCTGCTGCTATGGGACGGCTACCGCCCGCGGCGGGCCGTGGATTGTTTCCTGCGCTGGGCAAGTTCCCCTGAGGATGGCAGGACGAAGGCCAGGCACTATCCCAACATTGACAAGCGGGAGATGGTTTCGCTGGGCTATATCGCGGCCAGATCCGGACATAGTCGGGGCAGCACGATAGACCTGACGCTGTGCGGGCGCGAAGGGAGGGCGGAGGAGATGGGCGGCGGATTTGACCTGATGGACGGCCTCTCGCACCATGGCGCGGAAGGCCTCGGCCTGGTTGCGGCCCGAAACCGCGCGCTCCTGCGCGGCATCATGGAGGCCTGTGGCTTTACTGCCTACAAGCAGGAATGGTGGCACTACTCACTGAGGAGGGAACCCTATCCCGAACGGTACTTTGATTTCCCTGTGGAATAGGGAGGATGAAGCCTTATTGACAAGCGGCCGATACAACCCTATGATGTCTACGGCGGTGACAGTATGAATGAGAGAATTCTGATCGTGGATGACGAGCGGGAGATTGCCGATCTGGTGGAGTTCTACCTGAAAAACGAGGGCTATGAGGTTCTCAAGTTTTACAATGGGGCGGATGCGCTCCGGTGCGTGCGGGAGGGGCAGCTCGACCTGGCCATCCTGGATATCATGCTCCCGGATGCGGATGGCTTTGAAATCTGCCGCGCCATCCGGGAAAAGTACACCTATCCCATTCTGATGCTGACAGCGAAGGAAGAGGAGATCGACAAGATCACGGGTCTCGCGCTCGGCGCGGATGACTATGTTACAAAGCCATTCCGCCCGCTGGAGCTGGTGGCGCGGGTCAAGGCGCAGCTGCGGCGCTACACGCGCTATAACGGCGGGCAGAGCGACCGCCAGGAGAATGTGCTGGCGGTGCGCGGGCTGACGCTGAACCTGGATACCCGCGAATGCACGCTGGATGAGAGACCCCTGCAGCTGACGCCGATCGAGTTTTCCATACTGTGGCTGCTCAGCGAGACGCCGGGCAAAGTTATTCCGGCGGAGGAGATATTTGAGCGCGTATGGGGCGAAAAATACCTGACCAACGCCAACAATACCGTGATGGTGCACATCCGGCACCTACGGGAGAAGCTGCACGATTCGCCCGAGAGGCCGAAGTATATACGGACCGTATGGGGGGTAGGGTACAAACTTGAGAAATGATGACAGAAAGTTCCTGCGCAAATGCCTGTTGATCGCGGTTATCATCATCATGGCGATCCTGGTTGTGGTGTGGGTATTCGATACGATGTTCAACGGCACGCTGCTGAACTTCTTTGTTGTGTTTTTAGGCCGGAACCTGTCCAACCGGGCTTTGCTTCTGGGCTACGGCCTTGTCAGCCTGCTGCTTATTTCGGTGGTGGGCATTGTCACGGCGTACAGAACCTACATAACGCAGCACACGATGTACCTGGAAGCCAAGGCTGAATCGGAGCGCGCCAGGGCGTTGGCGGAGGCGGAGATGCAGCGCAAGAGCGATTTGATTACCTACCTTGCTCACGACCTCAAGACGCCGCTCGCGTCCGTCATCGCGTACATGAACCTGTGCGAGGAATCGCCGGAACTCGCGCCCGAGCAGCGTGCCAAATATGTCGGCATCGCGCTGGACAAGGCGTACAGGCTGGAGCAGCTCATCGGGGAGCTGTTCGAAATCATCCGCTTCAACCTGCAGACCATCACGGTCAACGAGGAGCGGATCAACCTGTGGTTCATGCTCGAGCAGCTGGCGGACGAGTTCTACCCCATCCTGCTGCCGCAGGGCAAGAGCATTGCCGTGTCATGCGAGGAGGGCCTCGTACTGCGCGGCGATTCGGACAAGCTCGCCCGCGTGTTTAACAACATTCTGAAAAACGCCACCGCGTACAGCTATGAGGACACGCAGATCACCATTTCCGCGCGACAGGATAAGGATGGAACCGAGGTCCGGTTTGAAAACCTTGGCGATCCGATTCCCAGGCAAAAGCAGGAGGTCATCTTTGAAAAGTTCTACCGGCTGGATGCGTCACGCGCCACCAAAACCGGCGGTGCGGGGCTGGGACTGGCGATTGCCAAGGAGATTGTGGATGCACATGGGGGAAGGATAACAGTGCACAGCGATGCGGAAAGCACGGTTTTTGCTGTGTCTCTGCCAGCAGTGCCCGGCAAAGGGGATTGATAAAAGGGGCGTGTAACGCCCCTTTTACTGTCTATAACGTGCTTACCGCATCGACCACCCACTGGATACGCTCTACATCAATAGTACCCGGCAGCGTGCAGTCGGCGCCCAGCATCACGCCGGTGGTGCCAGCAGCCTTCACCAAATCACGAGCGCAGGCCTGTATCTCCTCCTTGCTGCCAGTAAACAGGAGGCCTGTCAGGCGGTTGTCAAAGCCGCCCAGCACGCACTTGCCGCCAAAGAAGCGCTTGCCCTCCGCCAGGTCCACATTCTCAATATGGCAGGCCCAGTTGATTGCTTTGGCCGGATAATCCTGCCACACATCCAGGTTGTTTTGGATGCCTGCCCAGCCGCAGCAATGCAGCACGTTCAGGTCCGAAAACTTTCCGGCATGCGCCAGCACCTTTGTGTCGCTGGGCGTGATCAGCCGGCGGTACTCTTCTACCGTAAAGCGGTTCTTTTCGCCGCCCTGCACGCAATAATAGATGCCGTCCAGGCGCGCTTCAGTGATCAGCAGCTTGCTGAGCAGCGCATTGTCCTCCGCGATCACATCCAGTGCGTATTGGATCGTCGCCGGGTCCTCGCGCAGATGGCGCATGACCAGCTCGTCCGAGGTGCCAAAGCGGATGGTGGAGAAGGGCGCGAACACATTGTACAGCACCAGGCAATCACTCGTAAGGCCAGCCTTGACCGCCTTGGCGCGCTCCACCTGGCCACGGATGAACTCGCTGTCCGGGCCCAGCGGCTTTAGCATGTACCAGTCCTTGGCCTCCTTCGCGGCCTTGGCGACCGGATGTGGGTAGTCGAAGTAGCCGTCGCACATCAGCTTGGCAATGTCGACATCCACATGATTGTAATAGCGCAGATGCGCATCCACACAGGGCTGGCCCAGCGACTGCTCCGGCGGAAAGTGGAACCAAAAGCCCACCGGCGGCCTATCCACCGGTTGATTGTTCATTGATGCGATGACGCGCTCGTATTTGTTCATGCTGCACCTCCATCGTGAGGATACCATGCTGAACAGGCCATTGCAAGGCATTGAGCCCATATCCACATCCATACACAGGAAGTTTCAGTTCTTGATTGGCTTCTTGCAGAATTCTGTTGTATACTTGCTGCGGTGTAAATCCATAGACAAGCAATACGATCCGGCAGATTCCCATGCGAGGAGGTTTCCCCATGTCCGTCGCCATTGACCGCGCCGCGCTCGCGCGCCGCAACGCACTCCTAATGATTATTGAAGGCGCGCTGTTTTGGGCAGGCCTGTCGTTTCTGGAGGGCAATACCGTCGTCTCCGTGTTCATGGAGCGCAGCACGGGCAGCACGGCGATGGCAGGTCTGGCCTCCACGCTCCGGCAGGTGATGTACCTGCTGGGGCAGTTCATTGTGGGCATGTTTATCCACCGCATTCGCGTGCAGCGGCGGTTTATGGTGATCATGGCGTTCATCTGCCGCCCGCTGATCCTGCTGATGCTGCCGGCACTGCTTGGCGGCGTAACGGGCATGGGCTCCGTGGTGCTGTTCCTGGGCATCTATAGCCTGTTTTTCCTCACGGATGGTTTTGTCGCGATGTGCTGGAACCAGGTATGCATCCGCACGCTGCCGCTTGGCCGGCGGGGCGAGGTGCTCTCGCTGCAACAGACATTTGCCGGGCTGATCGGCATTGCCGCCGGATTTGCGCTGCGGTCGATACTCGGCGGGCCGCTGTCCACGGGTCAGCAATTCTCCATCATTTTCGGGCTGGCCGGTTTTTTCCTGGTAGTGGATGCGCTGGTGATGTCACGCATTGAGGATGTGCCGCATGCGTCGGAGCCGGATCGGCAGGTTCCGTCCCTTCCGCAGTACATAGCGCAGTTCCTGCCGTTGCTTCGAGAAAACCGCACGGTGCGGCGCGTGCTGCTGGCGCGGGCGCTGTACCTGATGACGCTGATCTCCGCGCCGCTGAACATCCTGTTTGGCGTGGAACTGGGGGGCCTGAATACCGCGCAGCAGGCGACACTGGTCTTCATGCCCGTGCTGGGGCAGGTCGCGGCGGGCCTTTTGTGGGCGCGCCTGAGCCGCCGGAAGGGATACCCCGTGGTGATGCTGCTGGCACAGTGTATCGGCGTGGCTGGGGCGGCGGCGAGCTTTGTATGCCTGGGTTTTGTGGGACTGGGCTGGCCGGTATTTATCCCGCTGTCGGTCACGATGGTGCTCATTGGCGTCAATACGCCTGCGTATCAGGGGTTCTTCCAGCACATGTGCGCCTGCGTGGAGGAAGAGAAGAGGGCGCTGATCATGGTGCTGGCAAGCATAGTGCTCACGCCGCTGGCATTTGGGCCGTATCTGGCGGGCGTGCTGTGCGAATGGGCGGGGTACGCGCCGGTGTACGGCATCATGCTGGCCATGGGGCTTGCAGGGTTATGGGTGACATGGGACAGCTTTTTTTCGCACCGAAGCATGCTGCCGGTAGAGCATCGGCATAACCCCGGTTGACACAGGGAGTGTACATAGGATAAGATCAATATATGCATGCATCCTGCAGCGTCCCGGCCCATGCCGGGCAGTTGACCTGCGAAAGGCTGATGATGATTTGCGTAAGGCCGGCATGAAAACCGCAACAAAGCTGTGGGTGTGCTTTATCGTTGTGCTGACAATTCCGATTGTGGCATTTTCTATTTCCTATAACCAGACACAGCGCATTGTGACAGCCAAGACGAAGGACTATACCTACGCGTTGCTGGACCAGCTGCGCGAGATTATCGATGCCAAATGGGAAAAGTATATCACCGTCAACTATCGCATCAACCAAAACGCCACGATCAAGGCGATGGCCTATGCCGAACAGCCACTGGTCAACACCACCTATTACTCCATCTGGGAGGTAAGCAGGGAGCTTCGCAACTACGCCATCAGCGATGACTACATCGTAGAGCTTGGCATCTACTTCCCGCGCAGCGACAGGATGGTGAATAGCTACAGCCAGTGGGATTTGCAGCGGCTGTACACGGAATTCTTCTCCGGGTCTGATCAAATCAAGGACTTTGACCATTTTGTGTCGCTGATGGAGGGCGCGACATCCGGCGGCGTGTTCCTGCCCCCGGTCACCATCACCGACAGCGTGAGCCAGCGCAAGTACACGCTGCCCTATGTGTTCAAATTGCCGCTGGATTCCACCACATACACGGAGGGGTATGTCTTTTTCTTTCTGGATATCGGAAAGTTCTCCACGCTTATCTCGCGTGTGGACGTGTTCCAACAGGGCAACGTATACGTCATTGACAACGGACGGGTGATCCTACAGATTGGCAACATGGAAAGCACGCTCCAGATGGAGGACATCCCCGATATGGAGCGGGGCTTCACCCAACGCGACGGCATGGTGATCGCCCATGTGGCATCCGATCTCAAGGACTGGGTCTACCTCATCGAGGTGCCAGACAGCATCATCATGGATGACGGCGCGTACTTGCAGACCACCGCCATACTGCTGGTGTTCGTGGCGCTGCTGCTGGGCGCATTGGTAGCAGGGTTCTTCGCCATCAGGACGACCAAGCCGGTGCAGCGCCTGATGCAGATTCTCTCGGACGATGGGCAGAGCTTCTCCGGCAATGACTTTCAGTACCTCGAAGGCTCCGTGCGGCGGCTGATCGCCAACAACACGCACATGGAAGAGGTGCTCGACCGCTATGGGCCCATCCTGCGCATGGAGTTTCTGGGCAACCTGATGCGCGGCGAGTACACGGATGATAACGAGATTCGCCTCGCGATGGACACGATGGACTTCAGCCTCCCCGGCGAGGTCTTCCTGGTGCTGCTGGCGTACATGGCGGAGGATAGCAAGCACATCATCCAGCGGCGGCTGCACGTGGAGAGGCAGAGCGACGGTGCGCGCATCCTGCTCAGCGGCATCATCGCCGAGCAATCTGGCCGCGTGCGCGTGTGCCTGACGGAGAAGAACAAGGTGGCCGTGCTGCTTTGCGGCGCGAAGGGGGAGGCGGACCTGCTGCCAGAGCTGGCAAAGGAGCTGGCCGTCAGCGTGCAGGATCGGATGATAGGGGAACTGGGCGTGAATGTAATGTTCTTCGGGTCCTCCATTTGCACCCGGCCGATGGATATTTCTGCTGCTTTTTCAGAGGCGCGCAGCGCGCTGGAGTATTTCGAGGATGCCGATTTCCAGCGCGATGTGTACTGGGCGTCGTTAATCCCGGAGCAAAGCGCCTCCTATCATTACCCGCTCGATGTGCAGATGCGCCTGGTGAACCTCGTCAGTTCCGCCAAGGAGCAGGAGGTCCTGACCCTGCTCGACGAGCTGTACGCGGCCAACTTCCAGCGCCAGCAGCTGCCGCATTCCGAACGGGCACAGCTCCTGACGGAAATGCGCGGCACGCTGCTGAAGCTATACCACAAGTATAAGCTGGACCGTGCCGAGCTGAAGGTTTCAATCGACGACTGCAACAAGGGCACCAAAGAGGTGTTCCGCGCGCTCCGGCAGCATTTCAAGCTGCTCTGCCGCCATCTTGACCGGCAGAACAGCGAAAAGAACAGCACCCAGCTGGAGCAGATAAACGCATTTGTGGAGGAGAACTATACGAACTCGGGCCTGTCGCTGACGATGATCGGCGAGCATATGGGGATGGATGAGCTGACATTGTCCGCGTTCTACAAAAAGAAGACGGGCCTGTCGCTGGTCAGCCGCATTGAGCAGTGGCGCATGGATGAGGCGTGCCGCCTGCTGGCCGAAGGGAAGATACCGGTAGCGGAAATTGCCACGGCCGTGGGCTACAACAACGACAAATCGTTCCGCCGGGCATTCAAGCGTTTTTGCGGAATGAGCCCGATGGAGTACCGGAACGCCAACCGAAAACTGGAGCAATAGCACAAAACAGATGGGATTTCCGGCGTATTTTCTGGCGGCATAAAAAATGTCCGCACATAGAAAAGGGTGTGTTTTGGGGAGACACACCCTTTTCTATGTTTAAAATGCACTATGAAAAAAGATTTAATAGAACAATAAGCATAAAAAATATGCTAGAAACTGTGTGTTGACGATTGAGAAGAAAAACCTGTATCCTGGGTTTGTCAGATGCGGGAATCCCGCTGTATGTTCACTGCGCGTTTGAAATAGGAGGATGCTTGTGGCGAAAACGATGAATGTTGTGGTGAACGACAGGCTACCCTCACGCGGTCAGCCATCCCTCCTGTCGCGCATCTTCAAGACGAAGTACCTCCATTTGATGATTCTGCCCGGCATCGCCTACTTCATTCTGTTTCATTATGTACCCATGTACGGCGTGATCATCGCGTTTAAGAACTTCAGCATCCGCAAGGGCATCATGGCAAGCCCCTGGGTTGGGTTTGCAAACTTTGAGCACTTTTTCAGCTATCCTTTTTTCGGGCGGCTGCTTCGCAATACCGTACTATTGAACCTATTCAATCTCCTCTGGTCGTTCCCCATCCCGATCATGTTTGCGCTGCTCCTCAACGAGGTGCGCCACGCCAAGTATAAGAAGGTCGTGCAGACGGTCAGCTACCTGCCGCACTTCATCTCCACGGTATCGCTGGTGGGCATTCTGTTCCTGATCCTCTCGCCCACAAACGGCATTGTCAACCGCATCATTGTGGCACTGGGTGGCAAGTCGATCTACTTCATGACGGAAAGCCAGTGGTTCAGGACGCTGTTCATCACGTCTGGCATCTGGCAGAACATGGGGTGGGATGCGATCATCTACCTGGCGGCACTGTCTAACGTGGACCTGGAGCAGTACGAGGCCGCGCGGATCGACGGTGCGAACCGCTGGCAGCAGATGCTCCACATCACCTTCCCGTCGATCATGGCCACCATCGTGATCATGCTGGTGCTCAGGATGGGCGGCATGATGAGCGGCAACACCGAAAAGGTGCTGCTCATGCAAAGCCCGATCACCTACGAAACATCGGACGTCATCGGCACCTACGTGTACCGCCTGGGTCTGGTGCAGGCCGATTACTCCACGGGCACCGCGGTGGACCTGTTCAACTCCGTGATCAACATCACGCTGCTGCTGCTGGCCAACTGGGGCAGCCGGCGGCTGACAGACAGCAGCCTGTTCTGAGAAAGGGAGGGATAGCATGCAAATGATCCGTGACCGCTCCGCATCCTCCCGGCTGATGGATGTTATCGTGCATGTCGTGATGATATTGGCCGTCATTGTCTGCATTCTGCCCGAGCTGCATAACGCATCCATTTCGGTCAGCAGAAGCACGGCAATCAAACAGGGGCGCGTGACCATTTTCCCGGTGGACTTTTCGCTCGACGCCTACAAGACTGTTTTTCGCTCGGGCAAGGTGCCGAACGCGTTTCGCAACTCGCTGATCTACATGTGCCTGGGCACGACGATCAACCTGCTGCTGACGATCATCACCGCATACCCGCTGTCCAAGCGGCACCTGCCGCTGAGGGGCTTCTACACGCTGCTGGTGACCATCCCGATGTTTTTCTCCGGCGGCCTGATCCCCAACTTCCTGCTGATTAACGAGCTGGGGATATACAACAAGATCTGGGCGCTGGTGCTGCCGGGCGCGATCTCCACCTGGAACCTGATCATCATGCGCACGTTCTTCATGGGGGTCCCGGATACGCTGGAGGAATCGGCCCATCTGGACGGGGCGAATGACTTTCAGATCCTGCTGCGCATCGTGCTGCCGCTGTCGATGCCGGCAATCGCGACGGTCGGCATGTTCTACGCCGTCAGCCACTGGAACAGCTGGTTCTCCGCGCTGATCTACCTGCGCGACAACAGCAAGTATCCCTTGCAGCTGGTGCTCCGCGAGATCGTCATCCTCAACAGCATGTCCGCAGAGCTTGCCGAGTCCTATGTGGAGGACATGCCGGTCGTCACCGCAGAGTCGATCAAGTACGCGACGCTGTTCATCTCCATCCTGCCAATGCTGATCATCTACCCGTTCGTGCAGAAGTACTTCGTTAAGGGCGTCATGGTGGGCAGCATCAAGGGATAAGGCAAATCACGGTGCTTTGCAGGCTTTGCCTGTAGCAATAGGGAACCATATCATTAGAAAGGGAGACAGAATCATGAAGAAAAAGCCTATCGCACTGATCCTGGTCGTTTTGTCGCTGCTGGGCCTGCTGGGCGGATTCACCGGCACGGCGTTTGCGGAGGATCGCAAAGTCCTTGAGTACAATACGATCTTTGTCATTTCCAAGGGGCGGATTCCGGACGAGAACTCTCTGCTGGACCAGTACCTGCTGGAGCATTTCGGCATCAAGAACAACTGGGAAAGCATCCCGAGCACCGATTACGAAGAGAAGTTGAACCTGATCTTCGCCGCGAAGGACATCCCGGACTATGCCTGGCCGGTCAGCATCACCGCGAAGATCGCCAAGCGCTTTGGCAGCGACGGTTTCCTGCTGCCGGTGGATGAGTACATGGAGTACCTGCCCAACTACCGCGCGCTGTTCACGGATACGGAATGGGCGGCGCTGATGCTGACGGAAGCCAACTCCGACGGCCATCTGTACTACTTGCCCCAGAAGAACTACCGCGACACGGCGTTTGCATGGATTTACCGCGAAGACGCGTTTGAGGCGATGGGCCTGGAAGTGCCCACCACCCTGGACGAACTCTACGACGTGCTGACCGCCATCAAGGCGCAGGACCCCGACTCCACCCCGTACGGCAATGCCGGCAAGCTCTCGCTGCTGGACGGCCTGTGCGTGGCCAGCGGCATCCGCCGCAGCGTGCCCTATGTCACTCGTGATAACGAGTTTGTGCCCTACGGCCAGGTGACGGACGAGTACCGCGAAGTGCTCAAGTATGCCCGGAAAATGTATGACGAAGGCCTTGTCAGCAAGGAGTTCGCCACGCTGACCGAGCAGCAGACCACCGAAATGTACGCCAACGGCAAGGTCTACATCCACTACTACTATCCGGCCACCCGCATTCCGTGGGCGGAGGAGAACATGCGCGCGCTGTATCCGGATGTGAAGTGGAACTACACAACCACCAACATCACCACCGATCCGGACGGCTTCTTCTCCTGGGAGAAGGAAGATGCGTACGTGACCGCGGGCCCGATCTTCACCGAAGCGCTGACCGAGGAGAAGATGATCCGCCTGCTGGAATTCTACGACTGGCTGGCGACCGATGAAGGCGCGCTGTTCATCACGATGGGCGTGGAAGGCGAGACATTTGAGTATGTCGACGGCGAGCCGCAGTTCATGGAGCACATGTACCACATCACCCGCAACCCCGATGGCACCAAGGACTGGAAATACGGCCTGTACCTGGGCAACCTCGTGCAGCACCCGGCGTACCTGAAGGAAGTCAACAAGCTGGTCGACCAGGAGCTGAGCCAGGCGCTGCGGGCGAATGAAAAGGGCGTTGCGTTCCCGACGATCGGTTGGACGTACTCTGCGGACGACGAGAAGAAGCTCAACAGCCTGGATGTCGTCATCAAGGACGTGACGGACGAATACTCGATGAAGTTCATCATGGGCCAGCTGGACCCGAATAGCGACAGCGACTGGCAGAGCTTCCTCAAGGCGCTGGACGGCGTCGGCCTGCAGGATGCTTCCAAGATTCGCAGCGACAACCATGTGGTCGTCCAGTAAGGGAACAGGGGCAACAGAATATACCTAAAGCACAACATGGGGCACCGTCATCGATGGTGCCCCAATAATAGGTTGGAGAGGGGAACAGCATGGAACAGGTTACGATCATGTTCGCGCCGGGCAACAAGCGCCTTGCGCTTGCCGCCCAGCGCCTCGCGGCGACACTGGAGGCCGCGGGGTACCAGGCCCGCATACAGCCGCCCGCCGATGTGGAGAGCTACCGCGCCATTCCCGGCCCGAAGCTGCACCTGGGCGTGCGCGGCCAGGATGCGCTGCTGGACGCGATGGAGGCAAATGACCTGCTAATCTACCACAACGGCGTCCCCGCGCGCGAAGGGTTCTATATCGCCACCTGCGCCGGTGACCTGACTGTGATCAGCGGCGGCGACGACACCGGCGCGCTGTACGGTGCGGTGGAGCTGTGCGAGCGCATCCAGGCATCGGGCGCCATCCCCCGCGAGATCGCATTTGCCGATGCGCCTGCCTTCACGCTGCGCGGCCCCGCCATCGGCCTGCAGAAGACGACCATCGACCCCGGCCGAAAGACGTATGAATACCCGATCACGCCGGACCGGTTTCCCTGGTTCTACGACAAGGCGCTGTGGCTCAAGTTCCTCGACAACCTGGTGGACATG
Organism: Eubacteriales bacterium; assembly: GCA_031549105.1. Classification (GTDB taxonomy): domain Bacteria; phylum Bacillota; class Clostridia; order Christensenellales; family Aristaeellaceae; genus Avichristensenella. The sequence continues at coordinate 22,705 of JAVBQK010000031.1, read as the reverse complement.
CGCTGCAATGTGCTGTACATCTGGCAGGGGCACCCCTTTTCCTCGCTGGTGAAGGTGGCGGACTACCCCGAGGCGCTGGAGGTAACAGAGGAAGAATACCAGCTGAACCGCGAGGTATTCCGCTGGCTGACCGATGAAGCCGACCGTAGGGGTATCTGGGTCGTGCTCAAGTTCTATAACATTCATATCCCGGTGCCGTTTGCGAAGCACCACGGGCTGGATGCGCTGCAGACGTTCCCACTGCCCGTGACAGCCGACTACACGCGCAAGGCCATCGCCAAGTTCGTGGAGGACTTCCCCCATATCGGCCTGATGGTCTGCCTGGGCGAGGCGCTCAGCGGCCTGCAAAATCAGATCGACTGGTTCTGCGATACGATACTGCCCGGCATCAAGGACGGCATGGCCACCGCGGGCCTGACCGAGGAGCCGCCCGTCATCCTGCGCGGACACCACACCGACCCGGTGGCGGTGATCGAGCGGGCAAAGAAAATCTATGATAACCTCTATACGATGTGGAAATACAATGGCGAGGGCCTGACCACCTGGCAGCCGCGCGGCAACTGGACGAAGACGCACCGCAAGCTGGGCGATCTGGACAGCACCCACATCATCAACGTGCATATTGTGGCCGATCTGGAGCCTTTCCGCTATGGATCGCCGTCGTTCATACAGAAATGCGTGCAGGCCAGCGTACACCGCTACGGCGCGAACGGGCTGCACCTATACCCGCTCTTTTACTGGGACTGGCCCTACTCGCCCGACAAGGTGGGGGAGGATGGCGCGCGCCTGCTGCAGATTGACCGCGACTGGATGTGGTTTGAGACCTGGATGCGCTATGCCTGGAACCCGCAGCGCGACGAGGTGCTGGAGCGCACGTATTGGGCGCGCAGGCTGGGCGAGCGCTTCGGCAGCCCCGAGGCCGGGAACCTGCTGTTGGACGCGTATGAAGCAAGTGGCGAGTGCGCGCCGCGCATCCTGCGCCGCTTTGGCATCACCGAGGGCAACCGCCAGACGATGAGCCTGGGCATGTACATGACGCAGCTCACCAACGCGGGCCGCTATATGCCCAACATGGACCTGTGGCTGTCCTGCGCGCCGCAGGGTGAGCGGCTGGACGAGTACATCCGCAAGGAAGAAGAGGGCAAGCACATCGGGGAAACCCCGGCAGACGCGATCATCGAAATCGAGCATTACGCGCAGAAAGCGCTGGCCGCCGCCCGTGCCGCGATGCCGTATGTACGCGCCGCAGGCGAAGAGTTCCGCCGCACGCTGACCGATATGGAGGCCATCGCGCTGATGAGCCTGAGCTACGTAGCCAAGGTGCGCACCGCGATGGATGTGATGCGCTACCGCCGGGATATGGCGCCCGATATGCGCGGCGATCTGGCGTTGCTGCACCGCGCAAAGGAGCATCTGTACCAGAGCCTGCAGCTGTACCGCGAACTTGCCGCGCTCACGGCCGAAACCTACGATTGGGCCAACAGCATGCAGACGCCGCAGCGCCGCATTCCGGAGCCGAACGGCTTCATCCACGGCCACTGGACGGCGATGCTCCCGCTGTATGAGCAGGAATATACAAACTTCGCGCTTCATCTGGCGCGAATGGAGCAGGGTTTCTTCCCGGCCGTGGCGAAGGAGACGTCGCGCAGGCCGCTTCGCACAGTGCCGTATGCGGTGCTGACCGAGGGCTGTGAGCTGTTTGCGCTTTCCTCCGGCGAGAGCGCGTACAGCGACATCTCCAAGCAGGTGCAGTCGACCATCGTGGAGCTGAGAGACTGCCAGGCCGTGCGGATATCGGAATCCCAGGCCGCAAAGGGCGGCGCGGCGATCGAGATTGAGCTGGCCGAGGACGCAAAGGTGCTGATCGGCTATTTCATGGATAAGTCAAAGCGCTACTTGCAGCCGCCGACGCTGGAAACGGATACCCACGCGAATGACCGCGGCGGCCTGGAGCCGGTGATGCGCAGCGCGGTAAAGGTGAGTTTTTCGCCGCCGGTGAACGTGCACGCGCTGGATTACCCCAAGGGGCGGCATACGCTCTACCCGGGCAGCGGCGTGTACATGATCGTGGGTGCGGTCGAGCCGGACCAAAATGTCGTGGTGAGCGATGCGGAGATGGAAAACGAGAAGCTGCGCGCGCTGGACTGGCTGTTTGAAAGTTGATTGACTATAGATAAAGCAAGAGGTGTTTCTATGCGGTATGATTGCATTCGCCCCGGGGAAGTCTGGCTGGATACGGAAGGGAAGCCGATCCAGGCGCACGCCGCCTCGGTTTTCTACGAGGACGGCACCTTCTACTGGTATGGCGAAAACAAGGAGAAAACCAAGCCCGGCAATGGCATTCTGCACTGGGGCGTGCGGTGCTACTCTTCAAAGGATCTGTATAACTGGACGGACGAGGGCAACCTGATCGAGCCTGATGTGGACGACCCTACATCGCCGCTCCACCCCTCTTCGAAGGCGGAAAGGCCGCACATCCTTTACAATAGCCGCACCAAGCAGTATGTTTGCTGGCTCAAGGTGATGGATGTTGCGGCTGGTACGCAGATGGAGACGATCCTGACTGCCGACCGGTTCCTGGGACCCTATCGCATCGTGCGGACAGGCCTGCGCCCGCTCGGCATGGATGGCGGCGATTTTGACCTCGTCAAAGCGTATGACGGCAAGGCGTATTACTATTTCGAGCGGGTACACACGGAGCTGATTTGCGCGGACCTGACCGATGACTATACCGATGTCACCGGGTATTACTCCACGCATTTCCCCTTGGTAGGTCCTCCATACGTCCGCGAGGCCCCGGCCTACTTCTTCCGGGGCGGCAAGCATTATATGTTCACCTCGGGTACGACGGGCTATTATCCCAACCCGTCGGAGGTGGCTGTGGCGGATACGTTCCACGGCCCGTGGACGGTGCTCGGCGATCCGCACATCGGCGATTCGTCGCAGACATCGTTTAACAGCCAGATCTCGGCGGTGTTCAAACATCCCGGCAAGAAGGACCTGTACATCGCCGTGGCCGACCGCTGGCACTACGACCTGGAAGAGCTTGACCCGGAAGCGTACCAGGATGGCCGCGCGTACAAGGCCAACGAATACTGGTTCGCCGAGCACTTTCTAAAGGACGGACGCGAACAACCGGATCTCGGTGGCTACATAAGGCCTGAGCGGCCGGATACATCGCTCTCCCGCTATGTATGGCTGCCGGTTGAGTTTGACAGAAACGGTGTGCCCCGACTGCGCTGGCAGGATAGCTGGCGCGTGGAAGATTACGAATAAGGTGCAGGACTACCCACGTTTGAAACCCAGCCTTCCCGCATTGGGAGGACTGGGCTTTTCTATTTGTGCACACCTTTTTTCTCATGATCCGTTTAATGGATATCGCATCATTTCAGCGCACAAATTGTGTGCGCCGGATGATCCCACAACTTGTGCCAAAAAACTGACCATTTATGCAAAAGCCTTCTCAACAGATTCCTTTGTGATATTATCTAATTAGCATTATGAGATTGTGCCTTTGTGCACAACTCAGCAAAGAGGTGGAGGGTAACATGAAGAAGACTCGGTTGGCCAAAACCCTGGCGGTAGCCCTAGTTACGCTTTTGGCATGCGGCAGCTTTTGCTCGGCCCTCGCGGCGGAGCCTGTGTATCTGCCGGGTTATGCGACCAAACAGGAAGCCATCGCCGCTGGCGCGCAGTTGAACGAGAAAATTGCCCAGGAAGGCATGGTGCTGCTGAAGAACGATGGAAACGCACTGCCCCTGAAGACCGGCAAGATCACGGTGTTCGGCCATGCCGCAGTGCCGACCGCTGCCAGCGCGGGCATCGACATGTCCGCCGGCATCACACGGCTGCAGTCCGACGTGTATTCCAGCCTTGAGGACGCGGGCTATGAAATCAACCCGGTCGTCGAGGCGCAGTACCGGCAGTGGATCGCGGACAGCAAGGCCAGCGACTTTGCGCTGCGGGCCGATTTTGACGGCGCGAAGGCCGATTTTGAAAGCAGCATCGCCGATTATAGTGACGCGGCCATCGTTGTTTTCTCCGCCACCGGCGCGTATCCTTCAGTAGGCATCATGGGCGGCATGATGTCGGTGAAGGCCGATGACGGCAAGCGCATGGACCCGGAAGCCGTGCCGGAAGGCGATTCGGCCGACCGCGCGCACACCATGATGCTGGACGTGGCGCAGTTCGAGCTGCTGAAGTACGCCAACGACAACTTTGACACCGTCATCGTGGTGATCACCAACTCCGCCCCCATCGAGCTGGGGTTCCTGCAGGATGACGCCACCTACCCCAACGTCAAGGCGGCGATTCTGGCGGGCGCGCCCGGCAGCAACGGCTATAACGCCCTGGGGCAGATCCTCAGCGGCGAGATCAACCCCTCGGGCCGCTTGGTGGATATGTACGTGAAGGATTTCACCACCAACCCCGCCTGGGTCAACTGGAGCAGCAACGGCCTGGCGGCCGATTACGGCCCGGCTGGCATGGACGGCATGTACACCATGACCCCGCTGGTTGCCGGCGGCAACGGATACATCGATGCGGAAGGCAATGCACGCACCGCGATGTTTGTCGATTATGAAGAAGGTATCTACGTGGGCTACCGTTACTATGAGACCAGGGGCTTCACCGAGAAAGAGGCCGACGCGGCTTCCACCTGGTACGAAGACCATGTGGCGTATCCCTTTGGCTACGGCCTGAGCTACACCTCCTTTACCTGGGAAGTGGTGGAGAGCGCCCCGGCGGCGAGCGCGGCCATCACCGAAACGGATAAGATCAGCATTCAGGTGAAGGTGACGAACACCGGCGATGTGGCTGGCAAGGACGTTGTGGAGGCGTACTTCACCGCGCCGTACACGCAGGGCGGCATCGAAAAGTCGCATGTCGTGCTGGCGGACTACGCGAAGACCCAGCTGTTGCAGCCCGGCGAGTCGGAAATCGTGACCTTGGCGTTTGATGCCATCGACATGGCTTCCTATGATTGGGACGACAGCAACGGCAACGCCTTCAAGGGCTACGAGCTGGAGAGCGGCGAGTACCAGGTCAAGCTGATGCACAACTCCCACGATGTGGAGAGCATCGTCACCTACACCGTTGCCGAGGATATCCAGTGCGGCACGAGCCTGGTGACCGGCAACGCCGTGGAGAACCGCTTCGACTACGTCAACGATGCGATCACCGGCAGCGCCGACAAGACCGTGCTGTCCCGTGCGGACTGGGAAGGCACCTGGCCGAAGGTTCCGGAGATCAACGCCGAAGATCCCACCAAGGATGGCCGCTATGTGAGCGACGAAGATTTCGCCAACTGGACGCTGACGGTGTCGGCGGAAGAAGACCAGACCGCGCCCTGGAAGGCTGACGCAAGCCCGGCGATCGCCGATGCGGCCACCCGTGCGGAAGCGGCGGCGGTTACCCTCAAAGAGCTGACAGGCAAGGATTTCGACGATCCGATGTGGGAGACGCTGCTGAGCCAGCTGACCCTACAGGAAATGATCGACATGATCAACAACGGCGGCTTCAAGACCCTCGAAATCTCCTACATTGAGAAGCCGTTCGCCTTTGATACCGACGGCCCCAAGGGCTGGTCCGGAAACGGCGTGGGCGGCGAATCGTTCAATACCTTTGCCGATGCGCCGGTGCTGGCCTCCACCTGGAGCAAAGAGCTGGCCTATGCAATGGGCGTCATGATCGGCGAACAGGCGCTGTGGGGCAACTCCGACCTGGGCGAGAGCATCAAGACGTACTCCGGCTGGTATGCACCGGGCATGAATACGCACCGTCTGCCCCTTGACTGGCGCTATACTGAGTATTATTCTGAGGATGGATACCTCGCGGGCGAGTTTGCAGCGAACGTTATCCGCGGCGCGCGCTCCATGGGCGTCTACGTAACCGTGAAGCACTTCGCACTGCACGAGGACGGCAGCTTCACCAACCGCGGCCTGATGGGCGGCGAAGGGTCCGAGACCTCCGGCATGTCGATCTGGTGCAACGAACAGGCGCTGCGCGAACTGTACTTCAAGCCCTACCAGATCGCTGTGGAAGACAGCAACCCCGGCGCGGCCATGTCGTCCTTCAGCCGCATTGGCTACCGCTGGGCGGGTGCCAGCTACGGCCTGCTGACCGACATTCTGCGGGGTGAATGGGGCTTCAAGGGCTTCGTCATCACTGACATCGAGATTTACCCGTTCATGAACGCAGACGCGATGGTCCGCGCTGGCGGCGACCTGGTGCTCTCGGCCAACAAGGCGGCTCCCCGCCAGGTGACCGAAAGCGCCGGCGACGAAGCCACGCACCTTATGGCCATCCGCAATGCTACGAAGAACATCCTGTATGTTGTCGCGAACAGCAACGCCATGCAGACGCCCCTGGGCGCGGCAGTGCTCTTTGAGGCCATGGATGTGGCGGAAGCCAAGCTGAACGAGGCGTTCACCGCGAGCATAGGCGAGGCGATGCTGAATACCGTGACCGAGCTGGCGGCGATCACGTACTCCGTGTCCAGCGGCGAGTTGCCTGCAGGCCTGGCCATCGATGCCCAGACCGGCGAAATCTCCGGCACGCCCACTGCGGCGGGTGAGTTCACATTCGAAGTGACCGCCTCCGCGGAAGGCTACACGTCCGCGACGCTGTCCTGCACGCTGACGGTGAAGTAAAGCACACACAACACGACGTGGCAGCGGCGCTGAATACGGCGCCGCTGCCACAAGCCCTGCAAGCATGGCGGCAGACAATCAACTACTGTATGACAGGAGTGTCCTTCATGAAAGCAACAAACAAGCAGATCATCAAGCGGCTCATGGGCATTGTGTTGGTCATCATGATGGCCATTGTGCTGACCGGCTGCAGCACCGCCAAGGATGCCAGCCCCACCACGGCGCCGACCACCGCACCCACCGCAGCCCCGGCGGCGGCCAGCGTGAACACCTACACGTTCGAGGCCGAGTACGTCGACCTAGCCGACAAGGCCGGTGCAGGCCCCTCCAACGCGGCGATGGAGACCGAACTGGTATTGGCCGATTCCACGGCCAGCAACGGGCATTTTATCGGATACACCTACTTCTCCGGTTTGTTCTTTGATTATGTGTTCACCGCTGACGCGGCGAAGGAAGCGACGCTGAAGATCGTTCTGGCGTCCGACATGGGGGCGATCAAAATCAACCCCGAAGTGTTTGAGGTCTCCGTCAACGGCACGCCTCTGGCTTATGATGAGCTGAAGGTGCCGGACGGCAGCGCCAAGGTAAACAAGGTGTTCAAGGAGTTCACGCTCGGCAAGGTCAACCTTGTGGAAGGCGAGAACAAAATCACGCTCACGATACTTGAAAACGAGCTCTACAACGGTGGCACCGGCGGCCCCCTGATCGACTGCATCATCCTCAGCACGGAAGCGGTGCTCAGCTGGCAGCCTGTGGAATCGAATGTCAAGTGATATAGACTAACAATGCGAATGATTCAAGTCGGGGAGCATGCATTTTCCGGCTTGAATCATTTTCAATTTGGCTTGGGGAGGGCGGCACATGAAACCCTTAAAGTTTGCTTTTTCGCATAGGCCGGTGAAGGTTTGGCTCATCACAACCTGCATCGTCTTGGTTTTTGCGCTGGTTGCGTCCCTGGTGCTCACCCAGGTGGTGTTCATCAGCGGCACCATGGATGTGGTGTTCGGCAAAAAAAGAGCCATTGTCAGCGAAAACAATGGCGCGTATACCGGTGACTATGCCAGCAAGAGCGAGGTTTTGGCCGCTGCGAACGCGTTTAACATCTCCATTGCCGAGGAAGGAACCATCCTGCTCAAGAACGACGGTTCGCTGCCCCTGGCGGAGGGCGCGGGCATCAGCGTGTTTGGCAAAAACGTAAGCAAGCTGGTGCTGGGCGGTTCCGGCTCGGGCAACGTGAGCGGCGCGGAAGCAAAAACCGTGTACGATAGCCTGGAGGTGGCGGGCTTCCGGGTGAACCCGGTGCTGAAGAGCTTTTATGCTGGCAGCGATTCCGGCAGCGGCCGCCCCAATAACCCGTCCATCGGCGCGAACGTGACGGGCTTTGCCACGGGCGAAACGCCGCTGAGCAGCTATAGCGCGGATGTTAAGGCCAGCTACGGCGCGGGCAGCGAATACAAGGACGCGGCGCTGGTGGTTATCTCCCGCATTGGCGGCGAGGGCATCGACCTGCCGCGCACCATGCAGAAGTCCGAGACGGAGAAGGTGGCTGGGGCGAGAAGTGCTGACGACCACTACCTCCAGCTGGATGAGAACGAGACGGCCCTGCTGCAGGAAGTTTGCGCAAACTTTGATAATGTCATCATCGTCATCAACTGTAGCGCGGCGATGGAGCTGGGCTTCCTGGACGATCCGACGCACTACGCCTATCACCCCAATATCAAGGGCGCGCTGTGGATCGGCAGCCCGGGCGCGACCGGTATCATGGCGCTGGGCAGCATCCTCAAGGGCGAGGTAACCCCCTCCGGCCACACCACCGATACCTACGCCAGGGACTTTACCAAGGACCCCACCTGGAACAACTTCGGCAACAACCGTGTGAACAACGGCAACCGCTACAACGTGGACGGCACCAACAAGAACGCCTACTTTGTTGACTATGAAGAGGGCATTTACGTCGGCTACCGCTATTACGAGACGAGAGGGTACACCGAGGCGCAGGCCGGCAACACGGATTGGTATCAGGAGAACGTGGTGTTCCCCTTCGGCTACGGCCTGAGCTACACGGACTTCGACTGGGAGATTGAAAGCGTTTCACACCCGGACGGCGCGGTGTTGACCGCTGGTGATGAAATCACCGTGCGGGTGAAGGTGACCAACACCGGCGCGTATGACGGCAAGGACGTGGTACAGCTCTACTACACGCCGCCCTACACCACGGGCGGGATTGAAAAGGCGCATGTGGTCCTGGGCGCGTTTGAAAAGACGCAGCTCATCGGAAAGCAGGGGCAGATGGACACGGTGGAGCTGACCTTCAAGGTGAGCGACATGCGCAGCTATGACTATGACGACGCCAATCAGAACGGCCACACTGGCTACGAGATTGAGGCCGGGGCTTACCAAATCAGCATTGCTGGGAACGCGCACGATGTGTTCGCGACCTTCAACTACACCATCGCCGAGGACATCATCATCACGGCCGATGCGGATACGCAGTACCCCATCGAAAACCGCTTCGACGATGTTAGCGACCACACCGTCAGGTATTTGAGCCGCAGCGATTGGGAGGGGACCTGGCCTTTGCCTCCCATGCCGACGGCGGATCTGTCCGTTTCGCAGGCCTTGATTGATAGCATGGACTACCAGAGCGGCGACGAGGGGAAACCCTGGTTCGTCTCCGAGATGCCCGCGCAGGGTGATCCATCGGCTAAAGTAGTGCTGAGCGATCTGACAGGAAAAGCGTACGACGACGCGCTGTGGGATCAGTTGCTCGGCCGCCTGACGTACAAGCAGATGGCAATGCTGATCGGTGTCGGCGCATACGGCACCAGCGACATCGAAAGCATCGGCAAGCCCAAGACCATTGAGCCGGACGGCCCTGGCGGCTTCACCGCCTTCATGGGCGGGCCCGAGGTATACGATACCTGCGCCTACGTCTCTGAATGCGTCGTCGGCGCGACCTGGAACAAGGAAATCGCCGAACAGATGGGCATCATGGTCGGCAACGAGAGCCTGGTTGGCTACGAAAAGGGTGACAAACTGCCGTACTCGGGCTGGTACGCTCCGGCGGTGAACATCCATCGCAGTCCGTTTGGCGGCCGCAACTGGGAATACTACAGCGAGGACCCATACCTCTCCGGCGCGATGGCGGCGCAGGTGTGCCTGGGCGCGAAGAGCAAGGGCCTGTATACCTTCGTAAAGCACTTTGCGGTCAACGAGCAGGAGACAAGCCGCGATGCCAACGGCCTGATCACCTGGCTGAACGAGCAGGCGCTGCGGGAAATCTACCTAAGGCCCTTTGAAATGACCGTGAAGGAAGGCCAAACCACCGCGATCATGTCTTCCTTCAATCGGATCGGCACGACATGGGCAGGCGGCAGCTATCCGCTACTCACCGAAGTCCTCCGCAACGAGTGGGGCTTCCGCGGCATGGTCATCACCGACTATGCGCTGAAAGACTACCTCAACTCGGAGCAGATGATTCGCGCGGGCGGCGACCTGGTGCTGGCACAGGGCGGCAAAATACCGTCTTCCGACAACCCCAGTGCCACGCAGGCGGCCAGCCTCCGAAATGCCGCCAAGAACATCCTGTATACCACCGCGAACAGCAGCGCGATGAACACCGTAATCACCGGCTACCAGCTGCCAGTATGGCAGGAAGCGCTAATCGCCGCAGACGCCGCAATCGTTCTGCTGCTGGGCGTGTGGGGTTTCCTGGCCGTCAGCAAGGCGCGCAAGAAGGATAGGGCCGCATAGGAACGCCAGGGGACTTTGTCCCCTGGACCCCTACCAAAGGGCCTTGCCCTTTGGAAACCCAACATTTCGCCTCACGGCGGGAGGGAATGATTTAATCCGTGCCTCCCAACCCGCCCACAGGCGAAATGTCGGAGGTCCAGGAGGCTAGCCTCCTGGTAGGGGGTCCAGGGGGACAAAGTCCCCCTGGCGTTCCCCGTCCCTCTCGTCCCTTGCTTTTCCGTCTCGCGCTACGGTATAATGCAGGTAGCGCTGGAGGTGGGCGGATGTTTCGGATAGCGATCGTTGAGGACAATGAGGGCGCGGCGAAAACATTGATGGACTATATCGAAAAGTATGGGGACGAAAACCATGAGTCCTTCGATGTGAAGTGGTTTGCGGACGGGGAAGATATTGTCACTGATTATGTTCCGATATATGATATCATATTTATGGATATCGAAATGCAGTGCATGGACGGGATGACGGCGGCCGAGGAAATCCGCAAGGTGGACAAGGACGTTATTCTGATTTTTGTCACGAACATGGCGCAGTATGCCATCAAGGGCTATTCCGTGGACGCGCTGGATTTTCTGCTCAAACCGCTGCCTTACTTCGCCTTTTCGCAGCAGATGAAACGGTCGCTGGAAAGGCTGAAAAAGCGCACGGATAATTTTCTGATTCTGCCATACGCCTCCGGGGCGATCAAAATGTTTTTCTCTGATATCATCTACATCGAAAGCTTTCGGCATGAAATGATTTTCTACACCCGGGACGACAAAATATCGCTGAACAGCACCATGAAAGAGCTGGAGAAGAAGCTGGAGAATGCCGGTTTCTTCCGGTGCAACAACTGTTACCTGGTGAATCTCAAGTACGTGAAAAGCATCAAGGGCAGTTATGCCCTGGTGGATCAATATGAGCTGGCGATCAGCCGGTCGCGCAAGAAGGCGTTCATGGAAGCGCTGACCGAGCACATGGGGATAAAGCAATGAACGGAGCGTTTGTGCCGGATATACCCAGGATCAACACGGCCATCGCAGAGTGGCTGGCCTGCATGGTGTTTGTGCTGGCACTCAAAAAGCGCCTTGGACTGACCGGCACCATTTTGCTCTGCGTTACCGCGCTAGGCCTCGTGGCCGGTTTTCAGTTTCTAGCCGGAGAAATGCCGCTGTATTTGTGGGTGCCCGGCATGCTCGGGGCGATTGCGCTCATGTACGGCGTTATTTACGGCATCTGCAGAATCAGCGCGCAGGAAGCCCTGATTTGCACCGCCAGGGCCTTCATCCTGGCGGAGTTTGCCGCGTCGCTGGAGTGGCAGATGAACTACTATTTGGCCAATTCCCGCGGTTTTTCATTTTCGTGGTCGCCCGTGGCGCTGATGGTGGTGAACTTCTCCGCGGTGTATGTGGCCGCGTTCTTCATTGAGCGCCGCTACCGCAGCCTGGATATCAAGTTTGGGGTGACCATCCGGGATATCGTGGTGACGCTCGCGGTGGGCGCCATCATTTTTCTGCTGAGCAACATGAGCTTCATCAGCCGGAACACGCCGCTTTCCGGCACCTACGCCTCGGATATCTTTCTCATCCGCACGCTGGTGGACTTTTGCGGCATTGTGCTTTTCTATACCATCCAGGAGCAGCGCCTATGGATGCATGCGCGGCTGGAAATCAGCGCCATGCACAACATGCTCAACCGGCAGTATGAGCAGTACCGCCTGTCCAAGGAAAACATCGACTACCTCAATCACAGCCATCATGACCTCAAGCACCATCTTGCCGCGCTGAAGGCGGAGGCCAACCCGGCCAAACAGACCGAATACCTGGAAAGAATGGAGGGGGCCATTCGTTTTTTTGAGACGCAGTACGATACCGGACACAAGGTGCTGGATATTCTTCTGACCGGCAAAAGTAAGCAGATCATTGAGAACGGCATCAACTTCACTTGCGTCGCGGACGGCACGCTGCTCAGCGGCATCGACACCATCGACATTTGCTCCATTGTGGGCAATGCGCTGGACAATGCCCTAGAGAGCATCATGCAGCTCTCCGACCCGGAAAAGAAGATCATCAAGATTGCGATCTTTGCGCAGAATCACTTTCTGCTGATGCGGTTTGAAAACTACTTTGAGAGTCAGCTCAGCTTTGAGGATGGGGACATCGCCACCACCAAGAAGGACAAGCGGTCGCACGGCTTCGGCATCAAGAGCATCCAGAAAGCCGCGGAGAAGTACGGCGGCAACATCAAGATTTCCACCGACGACCACTGGTTCACCCTCTGCGTGCTCATCCCGCTAGCGGCTAGCGCCTGAGCGCTTCACGGTCGGAAAGCCCTGCCACAGGGCTTTTTCTTTTTTCATAGGATAGGATGCTAATTGTGCATGAAAAACAGTCAAATATGCTTAAAAAGCGCAGATGCCGTTTTATTTGATATAGTTTACCCATGATATAAGCCGCGCTCGTTATTCTTGGCTTTTGAGAAGAGGGCGAAACATGAAATACCGTGAACTGATCAGCCGGATGACCCTGGCGGAAAAGGCCAGCCTGATGTCTGGCAAGGATTTCTGGCAAACCATGAACATCGACCACCTGGGCATTCCGTCTATATTCCTGGCCGATGGGCCGCATGGCCTGCGCAAGCAGATGGCCGCCGCCGATCACCTGGGGCTGAATGAGAGCCTGAAGGCGACCTGCTTTCCCCCTGCGGCCTGCATAGCCAACAGCTGGAACGCGGCGGTGGCGGAGGCGTGCGGCAAAGCCCTGGGGGAAGAGGCGCTTGCGCAAAAGGTGAACGTCATTCTGGGCCCTGGTGTCAATATGAAGCGGAACCCGCGCTGTGGCCGGAACTTTGAGTATTACGCGGAGGACCCCTACTTGGCGGGCAAAATGGCGGCGGCGGCCATTCGCGGCATCCAGGCCGGGGGCGTATCGGCGTGCGTGAAACATTTTGCCGCCAACAACCAGGAATCGCGCCGCATGGTCATCGATACCATCGTGGACGAGCGCGCGCTGCGGGAAATCTACCTGACCGCGTTTGAAATCGCGGTAAAGGAAGGCCATACCAAGTCGCTGATGTCCTCCTACAATAAGCTGAACGGAACCTATGCCAACGAAAACATGCACCTGCTGGTGGACATCCTGCGCCGGGAGTGGGGGTTTCAGGGCGTGGTCGTCACCGACTGGGGCGGCAACAATGACAGGATCGCTGCGTTAAAGGCCGGTAACGAGCTGGAAATGCCGACGACTTGCGGCGACACCAACCGCGATATCCTGGAGGCCATTCAGTGCGGCGAGCTGGCGGAGGCGGATTTGGATATCTGCGTGGACCGGCTGCTGCCCCTGATTTTCGATACCGAAGCGGCCTTTGCGGGCACGCCCAAACAGTTTGACGCGGAGGCGCACCACCGCATCGCGCGGAAGGCTGCGGAGGAAAGCATTGTCCTGCTCAAGAACCAGGATAACATCCTGCCGCTGAAGCAGCAGACCAAGGTGGCCGTCATCGGCGACTTTGCACAGACGCCGCGCTATCAGGGCGCAGGTTCGTCCATCGTCAACCCTACCAAGGTGGACAGCGCGCTGCAAGCGATTGCCGGTAGCCCGCTCTGCTTTTCCGGGTATGCGCCGGGCTTTCAGCGCTACGGAAAGCGTAGCCCTGCCCTCATCAAAAAGGCGCTCCAGGTGGCCGGGCAAGCGGATGTGATCCTGCTGTATGTGGGCCTGGACGAATACACCGAGGTGGAGGGCTTCGACCGCAAGGACATCAAGCTCCCGGAGAACCAGCGGGCATTGGTTGATGCGTTGGCTGGCACTGGCAAACCCATCGTCGCCGTGCTGTCATGCGGTTCCGCCATCGAAATGGACTGGGCGGATAAGGTGCAGGCGGTGGTATACGCTTCCTTGCTTGGCCAGGCGGGGGCGCAGGCCGTCGTCGATGTCCTCACCGGAGCAATTAACCCCTCGGGCAAGCTCGCGGAGACCTTCCCCAGGCGCGGCGAGGACTGCCCCTCGGCAGCGTATTACCCTGGCGAAAACAGCGTCTCGTACCGGGAAAGCATCTTTATCGGGTACCGCTACTTTGACACTGCCGGTGTCAAACCCGCCTATCCGTTCGGCTTTGGGCTGAGCTACACCACCTTTGCCTATGGCGACATCGCCGCCGATGAAACCGGCGTTTCGTTTAGCATCACCAACACCGGTGCTGCCCCAGGCGCGGAGATCGCCCAGGTCTATATCGCCAAGCCGGGTTCCGCCATCTTCCGCCCCAGCAAGGAACTGAAAGGCTTTGCCAAGGTGTTCCTGGTGCCCGGGGAAACGCAGCAAGTGCGCATTCCGTTTGATGAATACACCTTCCGCTACTTCAACGTGAAAAGCAACGCCTGGGAGGTTGAGCCGGGGGCGTATGTGGTCTCCGTCGCGGCATCCAGCGAGGATGTGCGGCTTGAGGCTCAGGTTACGTGCCAGGGAACCACCGCGGAATGCCCGTATGACAAAGCCAAGCTCCCGTCGTATTACAGCGGCCGGGCCGGTGACGTGAGCGAGGAGGAGTTCGAGGCGCTGCTGGGCCGCAAGGTGCCAAGCGCAGACTCTGGGTTCATCAAGAAAAACCGCATCGTGGTAGACTACAACACCACGGTGGACCGGCTGCGCTATGCCCGGGGCTGGAGCGGGCGTCTTTTCTCTTTTGCCATCCGGTTTGCGATCAAGGCGCTGCGCCTTATCGGCAACATAAAGCTATCCAACACGATGGTGATGGGCATGCTGCACCAGCCGATGCGCGGCATTTCTAGGATGTCCGGCGGCATGATCTCCTGGGGCCAGCTGGGCGGACTGATGGCCATGTTTAACGGCCATTTCTGGATGGGGGCGCGGCTATTCTTCAAGGAAGGCCGCGCTAAGAAAAAGACAAAAAAAGCGCAAGAGGGTAACCGCAATGCAAGCGTATAACAACATGCCAAGCGCGGAGTATGTGTCCCTGCTGACCGACGAGGAGCTGGCCGGGCAGCTCAGGCCGCTTTCGGCCAATCCCCTGCTGGCGGCTTTTCAGAAGCTGTGGCGGGGCTGGCTGGCGGCGTGGTACGGCTTTTCGGACCGTCATGCCGGGCTAGCCAAGGCGCTGCATCAGGTGTTTTTCTTCTTCGTATTCAGCCAGGGCGTCACGGTGATACAGTACCTGGGCTTCACGTTTCTGCCCGCCGCGTTCGGCCTGAAGCTGGCTGGCACGGAGTTTATGTGGCCGAAACTGCCCATGTACCAGATAGACGGTGTGCAGCAGTACTGGAGCGTCCTGGGCTATGACATCGTGCGCAATAAGGCTGGGGAGGTCGTGCTGGGCGGCGGGCTGGGTTTCTTCCTGGCGGCGGAAATATCCATGTTTGTCGCGCAGCTGATTAACTTTCCGCTGCAGCGCAACATCGCATTCCGCTCCCATGGCAACCCCTGGTGGCAGGCGATGTGGTACTTCATCGGCTGGATTCTGGTGTCGCTTTTTGTAAACGCGGTGAACAGCCTGTGGCTGCCCCTGGGGGCTGCCTACCTGGCGCCCGCGGTGTACAATATCCTCTACACGGTTTCGATGGGCGGCATCTCCATGTTCATCTTCTTTTTCATCTTTCTGATCATTTTCCCCGACTATAACGCGGTGGAAAAAAGGCAACAGAAAAAGCTGGAGAAGCTGCAAGCGGGCGGGGCTGCCGCCGATGTGATCGAGAAAGAAACTGCCGCGCTGGCTGGTATTGCCATGAAGGCAAAGCTCGCCAATGCGGAAAAGGAGAAGGTAAAAGCTACATCGCAGGCGAATTCCACAGTGGCTGAATATTTCGCGGCGCGCAACGCCTGCGAAAAAGCGCGACGCGGCGGAAATGCGGCCGATGAAAAGCAGGCGGAGCTGCTTTCGGCCCGCAGGCAAGCGGCCAGCGCGGCGGTAGCCGCGAAGGAAAAGGCTGTGGCGGCGTATGGCGCGGCGCTTGAGGAAGCCAAATAATACATACAGATGCGGTGTTGCTATGAAACTATTGACAGTGACGGTTCCCTGCTTTAATTCTGCGGCGTATATGGAAAATTGTATCGAATCCCTGCTGACTGGTGGAGATGCGATCGAGATCATCATCGTCAACGACGGTTCAAAGGACAATACCCGTGCGATAGCGGATGCGTATCAGGCGCGATACCCCGGCATTGTCCGGGTGGAACACAAAGAAAATGGCGGCCATGGTTCCGGTGTGAACCGGGGGATTGCGCTGGCCACGGGCAGATATTTCAAGGTGGTGGATTCCGACGATTGGGTGGATGTCGCTGCGTTTCAGAAGCTGCTGGCTACCATCAAGGCGCATGTGGAGCAGGGCGTAGAGGCGGACCTGTATGTCACCAACTTCGTGTACGAGCGGGCGTGGGACAACACACGGTACGTCCGCAGCTATGAGCAGAACCTGCCGCCGGAGCGGCTTTTGACCTGGCAGGAAATCAACCGGTTCCACGGCTCCAGCGTTCTGCTGATGCATGCGCTGACCTACAATACGGACAGGCTGCGGGCCAGCAAGACGGTGCTGCCGGAACACACCTTCTATGTGGACAACATCTATTCGTACCAGCCACTGCCCTATATGCAGAGCATTTACTATCTGCCGGTGGATGTATACCGCTATTTCATCGGCAGGGCCGACCAGTCGGTGCATATTGATAACATCACCAGGCGCTACAGGCAGCAGATCCTTGTGATGAAGCGGATGACTGCCGCCTATTCCTATGCCGAAATCGCCGCGATGCCCAAGAGCCAGCGGCAGTATTTGTTCCATGACCTGGACGTGATCATGATGAACACCCTGATGTTCACACAGGCGGAGGTAAGCGACGAGCGGTTGGCTGACATGCGGGAGCTGTGGCAGGATATCAAGCGGCGCGACCCGCCAATGTACAGGCGGCTGCGCTACTTCGGCTATGTCGCGTGGCTGTATGGCCTGACGGCACGGGTCCGCAGCAAGGCGCTGGTGTGGGGCTACATGTACTACCGCAAGAAGCTGAAGCTGGGCTGAACATGATGCGATACGACTACTTGGTTGTCGGCGCGGGCTTCTTCGGCAGTGTATTTGCCCATCAGGCTACGCAGGCGGGAAAGCGCGTGCTGGTGATCGACAAGCGCCCGCATATCGGTGGCAACGCCTACACGGAAACAGTCGAGGGAATCCATGTCCACCGGTACGGCGCGCATATCTTCCACACCACCGATCGGGTGGTGTGGGATTTTGTGAACCGCTTTGCGGAGTTTAACCAGTATATCAACGCCCCGATAGCAAACTATCGCGGCGAGATATACAATTTGCCCTTCAACATGAACACGTTCTCCAGGCTGTGGGGCATCCGCACGCCGCAGGAAGCGCAGGCAATCATTGAAAGGCAGCGCGAGGAGAGCGGCATCACGCAGCCCACTAACTTGGAGGAACAGGCGCTTTTCCTGGCGGGCCGGGATGTTTACGAAAAGCTGATCAAGGGCTATACAGAAAAGCAGTGGGGCAAGCCCTGCCGGGAGTTACCCGCATTTATCATCAAGCGCCTGCCGTTTCGGTTTACCTATGACAACAACTACTTTAACGACCGCTATCAGGGCATCCCCATCGGCGGATATACGCCGATTTTTGAGGGGCTGCTCAGCGGCGTTGAGGTCCGGCTGAACACAGACTTTTTTTCGGCAAAGGAAGAGCTGCTGGCGATGGCTGAAAAGGTCATCTACACCGGCACGATAGACCACTACTATGGTTACAGGTTTGGCGCGCTGGAGTACCGCAGCCTGCGGTTTGATACCAAGCTGCTGCCGGAACCCAACCACCAGGGCTGCGCGGTGGTGAACTATACAGATGCTGATACGCCGTACACGCGCACTATCGAGCACAAGCATTTTGAGTTCGGACAGCAGGATAGTACGGTGCTTACCTATGAGTATTCGGAGCCATGGACCGAGGGCGCCGAGCCGTATTACCCGGTGAATGATGAACGGAACGCTGTGGTATACGCAAAATACCGGGCGCTGGCTAATGCAGACGAACAGGTGATTTTCGGCGGCAGGCTGGGAAACTACTGTTACTGCGACATGGACAAGACAATCGCCGATGCATTGCTGCTGGCGAAAAGCATGGGCATCGGCTGAGGCGGTAGACGGCATTTTCAGTCCGCCGCCTATCGTCGGCTCAGCCTTTCGTATACCTCCTGGTAGTACAGCGCGTTTTCCACAGGTGTATTCGCCGGGATGTGGTTGCCCACGGCCATGAAGAAGCCCGGGCAGTTTTTCCCGATATCCATGCAGCGCTTTACTTCGCCATAGATTTCTTCTTTTGTTCCGCTAAGGAGCACGCGCGTATCGGCATTGCCGATGAAGACATGCGTTTTCCCATACTTCTGGGCAATGTACTTCATGTCGGTCATGGGTTCCAGCACAAAGCCATGGATGCCGCACCCGGCGACATCATCGATGAACAGAGAGTAGTCGCCATCGGATGTGTAGATGATCTTTTTTCCCGCTTGCAGCAAGGGATCGAACAAGCGCTTGTAGTTCGGGAAAATGTATTGGCGGTACCATTCCGGCTGTAGGAAGGGGCCGGATGTCCATACGATATCATCATGCACCATCACAATAGGCGCTTTGCATTCAGCCAGCGCTGCAAAATACTGCTCGATCCATTTTACGTAGCGGTTTGTAAACTCGCCAAACTGTCTGCTGTCCAGCCCTGCCGCCATCAGCAGCGTATCCCATCCAAGCAGATCGATAAGCCCCGACATGCATGTGATGTAGACGCCGGTCATGTTCACCATATCAGGGTTATCTGCGGCCATAGCGCGGTAGTTTTCATCAAACCGCCTAGTAAGCGCACTCACGTCACGCTTTCCCAGGGTATCAAAAAAATCAAAGTCAAATATGTCTTCGGGATCATCAAACAGATTCTTGATTTCACTGTCAAAATCCGCACCGGTGTCGGCGTATTCCGCATGGCCCATTTTCGTGCGGTGCTCGCCAAACTCATTGGCATAGATGTTCACATTCCAGAGGAAGTCATAATTCCATGCGCGCATGAACGCGCAACTCGCTCTTTTCTTGATGCTGTCATCCGATAGCGCCGTGACATCAATGCCTGTCACCGCCCGCACCAGGCTCCAGTGCTCGGCCGCGGAATACTCCGTCCGTGGAACCCTTGGCGGCATTTCAAGATGAAGCGCGGACATTCCGTGTGCTAATGACATACTCTACTCCTTGTAAGCTGAAAAATCGATGCTAAGCGCTGCATGTCACCCTACACATCATCCATCCTGAAATACTTAAACACGGCAGGATGGCTTCCCGTGCCCATCGCGTATACGCCCATCACCGTTCCGGTAAAGCACCGTCCCGCCACCTCGCAGCTCAAAAAGCGCGTGGAGGCTTTGCACAAGGGATGAAACTCGCCATCGTTCACTGCGCAATGGAAATAATAATACTCCTTATCCGCCGCGATGCGCATGCGAAGCTTCCCCGGCAACACGGGCGCGTCATATGCAATTTGCCGCATATCCTCAGCGATTTTGTAAACCGTTAGGCGGTCGCCTTCCGGGGTGTGCCGCTTGCACAGGCGGTAATGAAAATCCGATGCAAGGTAGATAACCACGCCGGCCTCATCGTCCACAGCTTCCGGCGAAAAGTCCATCGCTGTTTCAAGCACGCATGCAAAATCCCGCTGCCGCACGGCCACAAAGGAAGGGCTTTTCTTCTCCTCAAATGTGGTGGGGCGTGGGAAGAGCATGAGCCCCTGTCCACGACGGTACGCCGATGAGTCGGGCGTTCGCAGGAACAGCCATTGCGGTTCCCAGTCTTCCCCTTCAAAGCGTGTCTCAAAGCCAGGGCGCGGCCTTTGCTCCGCCCAGAGCGGCGCATCGATGTCTATGCGCGCTTTGCCGTCGCCCGCGGCAAAGGGCCAGCCATCCCGCCAGACAACGGGCGTGAGAAATGTTTCCCGTCCCAGGTTGGTCATGGTACGCCTGGAAAGGCGCATGCCTAGATGCACCATCCACCAGTTGCCATTGTGATCTTCGAACAGATCCGCGTGCCCTGTACACTGCGCCTGGCGCGTGGTATCGTGGCGATTGCTCAAAACAGGGTTGTCCGGGCAGGCCTCATAGGGACCAAAGAGCGTGCGGCTTCTGGAGATGGTCGCCATGTGGCAGAAGTTTGTTCCCCCCTCGGCGGTAAGCAGGTAGTACCAATCGCCGATATGGTAGATGTGCGGCGCCTCGAGGTATCCGCCGCCGGTGCCGTAGAAGGCGGGCGTTATGTCGCTGAGCAGCGCGCCCGTGTCCGGATCAATCTGCGCAAGCGAAATGGCCTCGCACCCGGGCCGCGGGCTTTCGTTGGTGCAGTAGTACGCACGCCCATCCTCAAAAAAGAGCGAGGGGTCAATGCCGCCCATGGGAACCCAGACCGGCTGGGAAAACCCCTCGGCCAGGTTTTCGGACCGCACAATGAAGTTCCCATACCCCTCCAGCGTCGCCGTGACGTAGAAAACGCCCGCGTGGTACCGAATCGTCGGCGCCCAGATACCGCCGGAATCGGAGACGGCTTCCAGGGGCACAGGGTTGCGCCAGTTTATGCAGTTGCCTATCTGCGTCCAGTTCACCAGATCCGTGCTGTGAAAGAGGGGTATCCCTGGGAAGTACTCAAAAGAGCTGGTGACCAGGTAATACGCCCGGCCGGCCCGCTCAATGCTCGGATCAGGGTAAAAGCCGGGCAGGATGGGGTTTTGATAGCGCATGGTTGCCATCCTTCTCTCTCGCAAAGCTGCGCATGTTAGCTGGATTTTAGTATATTTCTATATGCCTGTAAAGGAGAACAATTGGCCTTGCGCAAGGAAACTGGAATTGTTGATACAATCTAGAATTATTGTTGTCTGCACGCCCTTGGCGCGGCCGGTATAATCCATGCATAGCTGGAGTGAAAAGAAGGTGTCGTGTGAATCGAACGGGCGGAAAAATAAATATGACTGGCAAATAAGAGTGGGCAGTCTATGGCAAATCAGACTCCCGATAACATCAGAAGAAAAAGTAGTGCTTTTAGATTTCTCGAGCCCGAGACAACCCAACCTCACCCCGGAGGGCGTTTGCCAAGGATGAGGTTGAGCATATTTTAGGGAATCTTATTTGCCGTAAAATAGGGAATCCAGCTTGCCGGGAACAGAGGGGACGGCAATGCGCACATTCGCCGTCCCTACCCCAGCCACGTGTACGCCAAAATCAGCGCCAGCATAACCGCCGTCAGCACCTTGATCGCGGCCATACGCTTTAATAGCCACTGCGATACCGTGAGCGCCGCCTTCCCGCGCAGCACCGCGAAGCATAGCACAGCCGACGGCAGCAGGAACGCCGCGCAATAGACAACCAATACCCCGAACGTTCTGACCGTTTCCGCGCCGCTTTGCAGCGCGGCGAGCAGCAGCGCCAGATACACTTGCCCCGCGCAGAGGAATTCTCCCCCCGCCACCAGCACCCCCAGCAGCACAATGCCCCCGCTCACGGCCCGCTTCTGTCCCAGGGACAACTGCATCCGCTGATGTAGAAACCGCCGCATGCCTTTGGGCAGCTGGTTGCGGATTTCTCCGTACCGCTCGCGGTGCGCGGCGATGGCGTCCCGGATGTTCAGCGCGATCAGCAGAATAGAAACCACCGTAAGGATTCCCTTGGTGGCGGGGACGAGCCAGGTTGGATTGAACATCTGGAACACGCCAAGTAGCACCGTGCCGATGAGCAGATAGGTCACAAACTTGCTGCCCAGGAACAGCGCCGCGTAGCGCCCCGAAGGCCCCTCCCCGGCAATGAGCAGCGACAGGAACAGCAGCAGCATCGACAGCGCGCAGGGATTCAGCCCGCCCACCAACCCCGCCAGCGCCGAGGATCCGAGCCGCGCGGGCTGGATGGGCGCGGCCTCCGAGACGCGGATCTGGTTGCCCACCGCCTCCCCGTTTTTTACCGACCTCAGAAGCCCGCGCTCGATGGCATCCGCCCCCGCCAAGTAGCGGTTGCGCCCCAGCGCCATGGGCGCGACGCGCTTGTCGTCCGGAACGCCGTAGGCGTCGAACAGCGCCAGCGCCAGCGCGGTCTGCTTGCCGATGTCGATCCGCTCCACCCGCACCGGCGACGCGAATTCGAAATTGCCGCGCCGGATCGTCACCTCTTTGGGCAGCGCGTCCACCACCGCCGCCGCGCGCGCGCAGCTCTCGCAGGCACTGACGTACAGGTCATACACCACGCTCTCCGTGGAACCCTCGTCCCAGCTCAGCGCGTCCTTGGGCAGCGTGTCGCTGATCGCGCGCGAGCCGG
>JAVBQK010000090.1:0-16097 GCA_031549105.1 Eubacteriales bacterium | reverse complement strand
CCCCCGCGGCCAACGCCCCCCTCCTCCCCCACCCCCCGGCCCCCCGCACCGACTCCACCGGGCCCACGCCAGGAGGCTCTGCCTCCTGGACCTCCGCGAAGGGCGTTGCCCTTTCGAAACCCATGACTGCTCACGCAGGGGATTTTACGCCTTCTTCTCTTTCTTCTCCTTGTTCAGCCGCTGGCAGGTGGTCAGGCCATCTTTATGGTTTTCCTGGCATGCGTCGCAGTCGCCATGGCGCGCACAGTTTGCCTTGCACGGGCAATCGGGGTTGATTTTTCCCACGGTAGAGTCCCTCCTGTTTGTGTATAGATAGCTGCAGTATAACATGTTTATTCAGGCATGGCAATTACAAAGGAATTGCTGTATAATGCCCGGGGAGGGATGGAAAATGTATACAATAGAGGTGCAGAACGCACGGGGAAAGGTGCTCGCGCGGGCCGAGGGGCACGCGGACGCACGGCTGGTTTATAAAGGAAAGTATAAGGATGGGGACCGGTTGGTTTTCGGCTCCGATGGGGTGCGGGCGAAAGTGTCCGTGCACCAGGCGGTGGCATCCGCCATCGTGTTTTTGCCGGAGAAGGGGTTCACGTTTGCCGTTCCGTTTGGGGATGCGATGAATGGGTACCCGCCGCAGGCGTTCGCGGGCGATGCGCACACGGCGGTGATCGGCGGCGTGGAGGAGATGGAGGCGGCAGCGTATCGGAGCGTAGGGCTGAACCCCTTTGACCAGCGGGGCGAGGCGGTCTGCTTCCCGCATGCGGTCGCCAACATCGAGACGCGGGGCGAGGCGCAGTTCTGGGCGCGCAACGTGATTGACGGGCACCGGTTCAACGAGCGGCACGGCGGCTGGCCGTACCATTCGTGGGGCATCGGCGGCCGGGAGGACGCATGGCTGAAGGTGGAGTTTGGCCGGCCGGTGCGCGCGGACAGCGTGGCGCTGACGCTGCGTGCGGACTTCCCGCACGACGCCTGGTGGGAGCACGCGACCGTGGAATGCTCGGACGGGCATGTGCTGGCGTGTCCGCTGGTAAAGACGCAGGACGCACAGCGGTTCCCGCTCGGCGGACGCACGATTGAGTGGATTATGGTGCGCGACCTGATCAAGGCGAATGATCCCTCGCCGTTCCCGTCGCTGACCCAGTTGGAGGTCTTCGGCGCGGACATCCTGTAATACGGGTGTAAGTATCCTGCATAAAAACCGCTTGACAACTGAGCCGCTTCCGTGTATGCTGAATCCAGAGTAATTTAGTAGGGATTCGAAACGGGGGCGGCTTTATGCGCATTTTTGAGAATGTGACCCAGGTTATCGGCGGCACACCGCTGGTCACCCTGACCCGCCTGGAAGGGGCGCTTGCGCCCGGCGCGCACGTCGTGGCAAAGCTGGAGCGGCAAAACCCTGGCGGCAGCATCAAGGACCGTACTGCGCTTTCATTGCTGGACGATGCCGAGCGGCATGGCCTGCTGGCCCCGGGTGCGACGATCATCGAACCGACAAGCGGTAACACCGGCGTGGGACTGGCGATGATTGCGGCGGTGCGCGGCTATCGCCTGATCCTGACAATGCCGGACACCATGAGCCAGGAGCGGCGCAGCCTGCTGGCCGCCTACGGCGCGGAGCTGGTGCTGACCGAGGGCGCACTGGGCATGCGTGGCGCAATCGAGCGGGCTGAAGCGCGCGCCGCAGAAATTGCTGGCAGCTACATGCCCCGCCAGTTTGAAAACCCCGCCAACCCCGCCGCGCACTTTGACTCCACGGGGCCTGAGATATGGCGGGACACCGACGGCCAGGTCGACATCCTGGTCGCGGGTGTGGGCACCGGCGGCACGGTCACCGGCGCCGGGGAGTATCTCAAAGGGCGGAACCCATCCGTCCGCGTGGTGGCGGTTGAGCCACTGGATTCGCCGGTTTTGTCGCAGGGACGCGCCGGCCCGCATACGATACAGGGGATCGGCGCAGGCTTCGTGCCCGAAGCGCTGCACCCCGCCGTGATTGATGAAGTCATCGCGGTCAGCGGGGAGGCGGCGATGGAGACCGGCCGTGCGCTGGCCCGCCGCGAGGGAATCCTCGCGGGCATCTCATCGGGCGCGGCGGTATGGGCGGCCTTGCAACTTGCGGCACGCCCGGAAAACGCCGAGAAACTGATCGTCGCCGTGCTACCCGATTCCGGCGAGCGGTACCTGTCCACAGCAATGTTTGCGGAGTGAAATCATGTTTGCACGATTGAATGAGACGCTGGAAGCGTATAAACAGCGCGACCCCGCCGCCCGTTCCAAGCTGGAGATTCTCCTGCTATATCCGGGCGTGCATGCGCTGATCTGCCACCGCTTGGCGCATTTCTTCTATAAGCATAAGCTGCTGTTCCTCGCGCGGCTGGTGTCCCAGCTCTCCCGGCACTTCACCGGGATTGAGATTCACCCCGGCGCGACGATCGGCCGCCGCTTTGTCATCGACCACGGCATGGGCATTGTCATCGGCGAAACGGCCGAGATTGGCGACGATGTGCTGCTCTACCAGGGCGTGACGCTGGGCGGCTCAGGCAAGGAGAAGAACAAGCGCCATCCCACGCTGGGCAACGGCGTGCTGGTGGGCGCGGGCGCGAAGGTCCTCGGTTCCTTCCGGATTGGGGATAACGCGCGCATCGCCTCCAATGCCGTCGTGCTGCAGGAGATTCCCGACGACGCAACCGCCGTGGGCATACCGGCCCGCGTAGTGCGGGTAGCCGGCCGCAAGGTGGACGAATTGGACCACCGCAACATCCCCGATCCCATCGCGCAGGAGCTGCTGCGTCTCCGGGAGCGCATCACCGCGCTGGAGAACACATGCCCCCGCGCTGCCCATACGGAGGAGGACGAATAACTCGCGCTCATCGCTCTTTCACATTTGCTTTTTTCAGGGCGCGCGGCTTCAAACCGCGCGCTTTGCCATATGGTCTTTTTTTTCACAAAACCCGGCAGCGCATGCAGGAAATAGGGGATAAATGTAGTATAGGAGAAATTGGGTAGGGATTGGTCTATATTCCTGTCCAATGGTACAAGCGCGCACATCGCTGCGCCCAAGTCCCTTATTCCGCCGGGAAACCGGCGCTTGATAGACAATCCTTAGAGAGGGAGATGGTGACATGGACACCCTATGGTATGGCCTTAAGGTGGCCCTTGTGGGGATGGTGGTCGTCTTCATCGGCCTGATTATCCTCATCGGCTGCATCAAGGCGCTGAAGGCAATCGGCGCCAAAGAGAAGCCGCCCGAGCAAGCGCCCCCGGAGCCTGAGGTCGTTACAAAGGCCGAACCCGTGGCGATCGCGCAGCCCACGCCTGCGACGCCGGTGGTGGCTGCCGCCCCGCCGCTGCCCGTGATCCGGAACTTTGTCCCCGGGCCCGAGCTGAAGCGCGGCGATGGCGCGCTCTACGCCGTTCTCTCCGCAGCGATCGGCGAGACGCTTGCGGCGGAGGGTATCAACCCGGAAGGCGGGTTCGCCATTCGCTCGGTAACGCGCGTGGATGATCCCAGCGCGCCCAAACTCACCCCCAAGGACAACGCCTTCTACGCCGTCCTCACTGCCGCAATTGGCGAGACACTCGCGGCCGAAGGTGTGGACCCCGAGAAGGGCTTTGTCATCCGCTCCGTACAACCGGTGTAAACGATGCACCTGTATATCCGTACATAATAGAAGGAGGTCTATCTCATGCGTAAATTCTTGGTTACGGTCAATGGTGGCTCCTATGAAGTAACGGTAGAAGAAATCGGCGGCGTTGCCCGCACGGCCGCGCCCGTGGCTGCCGCACCTGCTCCGGTTCCCGTAGCCGCGCCCGCCCCGGTGGCCGCGCCTGCGCCCGCGCCCGTAGCCGGCGGCACCAAGGTGGTCGCGCCGATGCCCGGCACCATCCTCTCCACGAAGGTCCAGGTTGGCCAGACCGTCAAGGGCGGCGACGTCCTGGTGGTTCTGGAAGCCATGAAGAGGGAAAACGAACTCCCCGCGCCGGTGGACGGCAAGGTATTGCAGGTTATCGTAAGCAAGGGCACGACGGTGAATACCGGCGATGTGATGGTAGTGCTGGGCTAATACCGCGAAAGGGAGCTGGTGGACGTGACCGAATTTAACATCCTGGACACGCTATCCGGCCTGGTGGCAGACTCCGGCATTGTCTCGCTGTTCCAGAACCCGGGCAACCTGATTATGATTGTAGTGTCCTGTGTTTTGCTGTATCTGGCCATTGGCAAGAAGTTTGAGCCGCTGCTGCTCATCCCCATCGCCTTTGGCATGCTGCTGACCAACCTGCCGCTGGCCGGCATGATGGATACGCCCATCTATGAGTACCTTGAAGTCGCCGTGCACCAGGGCAAGGAAGGCGTCAGGGTCATCATGGAAGACGGCCGGGTGATGTACCAGTATGTCAAGCAGAGCGGCGGCCTGCTCTACTACCTCTACCAGGGCGTCAAGCTGGGCATCTATCCCCCGCTGATCTTCATGGGCGTGGGCGCAATGACCGACTTTGGCCCGCTGATTGCCAACCCCAAGTCGCTGCTGCTGGGTGCGGCGGCACAGCTGGGTATCTTCATCGTGTTCATCATCGCCAACCTGATTGGCTTCACCCCGGCGGAGTCCGCCTCCATCGGCATCATCGGCGGCGCGGACGGCCCCACGGCCATCTATACCGCTGGCCGCCTGGCGCCGCACTTGCTGGGTCCTATCGCCGTAGCCGCGTACTCGTACATGGCGCTGGTGCCGGTGATTCAGCCGCCGATCATGAAGGCGCTGACCACCAAGGAAGAGCGCATGATCGTGATGGAACAGCTGCGCCCGGTCTCCAAGCGCGAGAAGATCATCTTCCCGATCATGGTGACGATCGTGGTGTCGCTGCTGCTGCCCTCTGCCGCGCCGCTGGTCGGCATGCTGATGCTGGGCAACCTTTTCCGCGAAGCGGTGGTGGTTGACCGCCTGAGCCAGACCGCGCAGAATGAGCTGATCAACATTGTGACCATTTTCCTGGGTATAACCGTCGGCGCGACGGCAAACGCCGAAACGTTCCTAAAGGCAGAGACGCTGAAGATTCTGGCGATGGGTATCTTCGCCTTTGCGGGCGGCACTGCGGGCGGCGTGTTGCTGGCCAAGCTGATGAACAAGATCACTGGCGGCAAGATCAACCCGCTGATCGGCTCGGCCGGTGTCAGCGCGGTGCCGATGGCCGCGCGCGTATCGCAGGTTGTCGGCCAGAAGGAGAACCCCCGCAATTTCCTGCTGATGCACGCGATGGGCCCGAACGTGGCCGGCGTCATCGGCTCGGCAATCGCGGCGGGCGTCTTCCTGTCGATGTTCTAAAGTGGAGGTGAGAGAATGCCTAAAGTATACATAACCGATACCATCCTGCGCGACGCGCACCAGTCGCAGGCCGCCACGCGCATGCGCACCGATGAGATGCTGCCCGCGTGCGAATACCTGGACAAGGCGGGGTTCTACTCGCTGGAGTGCTGGGGTGGCGCGACGTTTGACAGCTGCCTGCGCTTCCTCAACGAAGACCCGTGGGAGCGTCTGCGCAAGCTCCGCAAGGCTCTGCCGAACACCAAGCTGCAAATGCTGCTGCGCGGCCAGAACATTCTGGGCTACAAGCACTATGCCGATGACGTGGTCGAGTACTTCGTCAAGAAGACGATCGACAACGGCATTGACATCGTCCGCACGTTCGACGCGCTGAATGACCTGCGCAACATGCAGACGGCCGTCAAGGCATGCAAGCAGTACGGCGGTACCGCCGAGGTGGCGATGAGCTACACGATCAGCCCCGTGCACACGGAGGAATACTTCGTAAAGCTCGCCAAACAGATCGAGGACATGGGCGCGGACACCATTTGCATCAAAGACATGGCGAACCTGCTGCTGCCGTATGATGCGTTCAGCCTCGTCAAGAAGCTCAAGGCCGCCACGAAGCTGCCCATCCACGTGCATACCCACAACACCACCGGCACCGGCGACATGACGTACCTCAAGGCCATTGAGGCCGGTGCGGACATCGTCGATACCGCGCTCTCGCCGCTGGCCAACGGCACCAGCCAGCCCGCCACCGAGGCGCTCGTCGCCACGCTGGCCGGCACGCAGTACGATACCGGCATCAACCTGGAGATGCTCAGCAAGGCCGCCGAGCACTTCCGCACCGTGGCCGCACGCCTGACCAAGTCGGGCGACCTGGACCCGCGCGTGCTGAATGTCGACGTCAACACGCTGCTCTATCAGGTACCGGGCGGCATGCTGTCCAACCTGATCAGCCAGCTCAAGCAGGCGAACGCATCCGATAAGTTCTATGACGTGCTGGCCGAGGTGCCGCGCGTGCGCGAGGACTTTGGTTACCCGCCGCTGGTGACGCCCACCAGCCAGATCGTCGGCTCCCAGGCCGTGATGAACGTACTCGGCGGCGAGCGGTACAAGATGGTCACCAAGGAAAGCAAGGGCCTGATGCTGGGCGAATACGGCCAGCTGCCCGCGAAGGTAAACGAAGAAGTCCGCCGCAAGATCATCGGTGACGCGAAGGTGATCACGCACCGCCCCGCCGACGATATCGCGCCCGAGCTTGACAAATACCGCGCGGAGATCAAGGACTGGATGGAGCAGGACGAAGACGTGCTGTCCTACGCACTGTTCCCGCAGGTGGCGATGAAGTTCTTCGAGTATCGCCGCAAGAAGGAACAGGGCCTGATCGTTCCGGACATCCAGATGAAGGTACTCGCGTAATGCACCACGTACTCATCAGCAACGACGATGGCGTATATGCGCCGGGACTGCGCGCGCTGGCCTCCGCCTTTCTGGCGGACGGCTGGCGCGTCACCGTCTGTGCGCCCGATACCGAGCGCAGCGCCGCCTCGCACAGCATCACCATCAAGAAGCCAATCGTCGCTGCACCGGTGCAGTGGGAAGGTATTGCAAATGATACCCCGCTCACTATCTGGAAGACGGACGGCACCCCGGCGGACTGCGTGAAGCTGGCGCTGCACGCGCTGTGCGACGGACGGCCCGATGCGGTCGTCTCCGGCATCAATGACGGGTGGAACACCGGTACCGACGTGCACTATTCAGGCACCGTCGGCGCGGCGATGGAGGGTGCGTTCGAGGGCGTGCCCGCGGTGGCCGTGTCGGCCTCCTATCCGGACGACGCGCGCTATGCGTACACGGCCGCGCTTGCGGTGCGGTGCACCCGGTCGCTGCTGGCAAGCCCGCTGCCGTTGCCGTCGGTGCTCAACATCAACACGCCCGCCTGCGCGCCGGAGGACATCAAAGGGATCGTCGAGGCGCCGCTGACCTGCGTGCAGTACTCCGATCGGTACGACCACATGCCGCATACGCGCGGCCGGGCGGCGTACTGGATTCGCGGCGACATGATCGAGGAAGGCTGCCTTCCGGGCGGCGATCTGGATATGCTGACACAGGGCTACGCTACCGTAACGGCCCTCGGCTGGGACATTGGCATGCCCGGGGCGTGTAAGGCTATTTTGCAGGATTGACAGGAGATATTGCATTTTCCCGCCCCATCGTGTAGAATGAGGCGGGACTTTTTATTATTTTGCTTCCATACATGCAAAACCCAAAACCGGAGGGTCGCCTGATGCAGGAACCATATGAAACGCAGGATATGCAGGATCTTATCCGCAGGCTGAACCATAGCGGCAAGCGGCTCAGCAAGGGCCATCGGCGCATTGCGGAGTATATCATGCAGCATTATGACAAGGCGGTGTTCATGACCGCGTCCAGCCTGGGCGAGCGCGTGGGTGTCAGCGAGTCCACCGTGGTGCGCTTTGCCGCTGCGCTGGGCTATGAAGGCTACCCGCAGTTGCAGCGCGCGCTGCAGGAGCTGGTTCGCCATCGGCTGACGGCGGTACAGCGCTTCGAGATGACATCCGACCTGGACCCGAGCCAGATACTGCAAACCGTACTCAAGGCGGACATGCACAACATCCGCTCCACCATCGAGGAGATCGACATCAACAAGTTTGACAACGTCGTGGAGCGCATTGTCAACGCGCGGTCGATCTACGTGATGGGCGTGCGCTCCGCCGCGCCGCTAGCGCAATTTTTCGGCTATTATCTGCACTTTGTGTTCGACAACGTACACGTGGCATCGGCCGGGGTCATCGACGTGTTCGAACAGATTTCACGCATCGGCGCGGAGGATGTGCTGATCGGCATCAGCTTCCCGCGCTACTCGACGCGCACGCTCGACGCGATGCGCTACGCCCTCTCGCGCGGCGCACAGGTGATCGGCATCACCGACGGGCCGATGTCGCCGCTGGCGGAGACGGCCACCGAATGCCTGATGGCGCGCACGGACATGGCGTCGTTCGTCGACTCTCTCGCCGCGCCGCTGTCGCTGATCAACGCGCTGATCGTCGCGGTGGGCCTGCGCCGCAGGGACGAGCTGGCCGAGCATTTTCAGCAGCTGGAAGAAATCTGGCGGCGCAACCATACCTACCTGGAACGGGAGACACCATGAGTCAAACGGTCACTGTCATTGGCGGGGGCCCGGCCGGTATGGCCGCGGCCCTTTTTGCCGCGCGCGCCGGTGCGCGGGTAACACTGCTGGAGCGCAACGAAAAACTGGGGCGCAAGTTGTATATTACCGGAAAAGGCCGCTGCAATGTTACCAACACGGCCGAAAACCTGATGGAACATATCCCACGCAACCCTAGGTTCTTGCACAGCGCATTCGCGTTTCTGGACGCGCCGGGGCTGCGCGCATTGCTCGCCGAGCACGGATGCCCCACCAAGGAAGAGCGGGGCGGCCGCGTGTTCCCTGAGAGTGACAAAGCCAGCGACGTAACGCGGGCGCTGGAAAGCGCGCTTCGTGCCGCTGGGGTCAGGGTACGGCTGAACGCACGGACACAGGACCTCGCGCCGCTGCTGGCGCAGGGAGCTGTCGTGCTGGCGACGGGCGGCGCCTCGTATCCCGGAACCGGCTCCACCGGCGACGGTTACGCGCTGGCGGAGGCGATGGGCCACACGGTGTTCCCGCCGCGCGCGTCACTGATTCCACTGGTGACGAAGGAGGACTGGCCGCGCCAGCTGATGGGCCTGTCGCTGATCAACGTGCGGCTGAGCGCCCGCGCGGGCAAGAAGGTGTTCTTTGATGAACTGGGCGAGATGCTGTTCACGCACTTCGGCGTATCCGGCCCGCTCGTGCTGTCGATGAGCAGCCATATTCTGGACCATGACCTGCCGTCGCTGGCTGTTCGCATCGACATGAAGCCCGGCCTCACGCCAGAGCGGCTGGAACGCCGCATCCAGCGCGACCTGGACGCCGCGCCGCGAAAGATGCTTTCGACCCTCCTCCCCCAGCTCGTGCCCGCGCGCATGGCGGAGATGCTGCCCGGCCTCTGCTGCCTGGACGCCGCAAAGCCCGCGGGCCAGCTCACGCGTGAAGAACGCCGCAATCTCTGTGAGCTGCTCAAGGCGGTACCGCTGACAATCACGGGGGCCCGTCCGATCGCCGAGGCGATCATCACGCGCGGCGGCGTGAGCGTCAAAGAAGTCGACCCCGCAACGATGATGTCCAAACGCCACCCAGGCCTGTTCTTCGCGGGCGAACTCCTGGATGTCGACGCCCATACCGGCGGCTATAACCTGCAAATCGCGTTCTCAACGGGCGCACTCGCGGGCCGGTCAGCAGCCGAGTGGGGGTGACGGGGAAACGCTGGGACGCTGTCCCAGACCCTGCTTAAGGGCCATTGGCCCTTAAGAATCCCAAATTCCGCTGCGGCGGAGGAAGGGCGGGAGATTCTAGTCGATCCCCCTGCCCGAAGGGCAGAGTTTGGGAGTCCAGAGGGACATGTCCCTCTGGTAGGGAGTCTGGGGGACAAAGTCCCCCAGCGTTCCCCTCCCGTTTGACACCCATGATATACTAATAACCGGAAATCACACCCAAAGGAGCCTTTTATGTCGGAACCGCTGATTGTTGTCGATCGCTGCGCGTACACGTATGAGGGGGCGGAAAAGCCCGCTGTGCAGGACGCGTCGCTTTGCGTTTATGAGGGGGAGTTTGTGGCGGTGCTCGGGCGGAACGGCTCGGGCAAGTCGACGCTTGCGAAGCTTCTCAATGTGCTGTATGTGCCGTCTGAGGGGAAGGTGACGGTTTGCGGGATCGACACGCGCGACGAAGCGCGGGTGTGGGATGTTCGCCAGCGGGTGGGCATGGTGTTCCAGAACCCGGATAACCAGCTGGTGGCGACCGTGGTCGAGGAGGATGTGGCGTTCGGCCTGGAGAACCTGGGCGTGCCGGTGCCAGAGATTCGGCCGCGCGTGGAAGAAGCGCTGCGGGCTGTGGGCATGGACGCGTTTGCCCAGAATGCGCCACACATGCTTTCCGGTGGACAGAAGCAGCGGGTCGCTGTCGCGGGGATGCTGGCGATGCGGCCGCGCGTGCTGGTGCTGGACGAATCCACTGCGATGCTGGACCCCGCTGGGCGGCGCGATGTGTTCGATACCGTGCGACGGCTGAACCGGGAGGCGGGTATCACGGTGGTGTGGATCACGCACTTCATGGAGGAGGCTGCGCAGGCGGACCGGCTGATCATCATGCACGAGGGCGGCGTAGCGCTGGAAGGCAGCCCGCGCGCGGTGTTCACGCAGGTGGACAAGGTGCGCGAATTGGGGCTGGATGTGCCGCCGATGGCCGCGCTGGCGCATGATATGCGCGAGGCGGGCATTTCGCTGCCACAAGACGTGATGACGCTGACGGAGATGGTGGAGGCGCTATGCCGATTGTCATAGAAAATCTGGCGCATACCTATATGGAGGGCAGCCCGTTCCAGTCAACGGCGATCCATGACATCAGCCTGACGGTCGGCGACGGCGATTTCCTGGGGCTGATCGGGCACACCGGATCGGGCAAGACGACGCTGGTGATGCACATGAACGCGCTGCTGAAGCCCACGCGGGGCCGCGTGCTTGTGGACGGTGCGGACATCAACCAAAAGGGCTTTGACCGGCGCGAAGTTCGCCGCCGGGTGGGGCTTGTTTTTCAGTACCCGGAACATCAGCTCTTTGAGGAGACGGTCGCCAAGGACGTGGCGTTTGGGCCAAAGAACCTGTCGCTGCCGCAGGGGGAGATTGACCAGCGCGTGGATGAAGCGCTGCGCCGGGTGGGGCTAGACCCTGCCGAGATCGGCGAGCGGTCGCCGTTCGATCTGTCCGGCGGCCAGATGCGCCGGGTGGCAATCGCGGGCGTGCTGGCGATGCGGCCGTCCACGCTGATTCTGGATGAGCCGACGGCGGGACTGGACCCGTCGGGGCGGCGGGAGATTCTCGGGCTGATCGAGCGGCTGCATGCCGAGGGCGTCACGGTGGTAATGGTCTCGCACAGCATGGAGGATGTGGCGCGGCTGGCGACCCGCATCGCGGTGATGAACAAGGGTCGCCTGGCGATGCTGGATACGCCCGGCGCGGTATTCGCGCGCGGAGCGGAGCTTTCCGGCATGGGGCTGGACGTGCCCGCGGCGGTGCGGCTCAAGGACGCGCTGAACGCGCGCGGCATCGACATCCCGGCAGAGATATACCAGATGGATACGCTGAGAGAGTACCTGATCCGGCGGTTTGAAGGCGGGGTGAGCGCGCGGTGAACATGCAGAACATTACACTCGGGCAGTACCTGCCCGGCTCATCGCCCATCCACCGGCTGGACCCGCGCGGCAAGATTATGCTGACGCTGCTGTACATCGTCGGCGTATTCCTGGTCAAGGGGCCGGTGGGCTACCTGCTGTCGGCGGGGCTTGTATACATGTGTGCGCGGCTGGCGGCGATTCCTTTTTCGTACCTCGCGCGCGGCCTGAAGCCGCTTCGGATCATCATCATCTTCACCGCGGTGCTAAACATTTTCCTGAGCGGCGGCGACGACGTGATTTTTAAGGTCTGGTTCATCACGGCCACGTGGTCGGGCCTTCGGATGGCGGTTTTCTTCGCGCTGCGGATGGTCTTCCTGGTGCTGGGCACGTCGCTGCTGACGCTGACGACCTCCCCCATTGCGCTGACGGATGCAATTGAGCGGCTGCTCTCGCCGCTGAAGGTATTTCATTTCCCGGCGCATGAGCTGGCGATGATGATGACGATCGCGCTCCGGTTCATCCCCACGCTGCTGGAGGAGACCGACAAGATCATGAAGGCGCAGAGCGCGCGCGGCGCGGACTTTGAAAGCGGCAACCTGATGCAGCGCGCCAAGGCAATGGTGCCGCTGCTGGTGCCGCTGTTCGTCAGCGCGTTCCGGCGCGCGGGCGACCTGGGCATGGCGATGGAGGCGCGCTGCTATCGGGGCGGCGAGGGCCGCACGCGCATGCGGGTGCTGCGCTTCACGCGCCTGGACGCCTTCGCCACGCTGATCATGGTCGTCTATGTAGCGCTGGTCGTGGTGGAAGGCATCCTGATATGATGGAAGCTTTGCGCCGCATCCGGCTCACCGTCTCCTATGACGGCACAGCCTACGCGGGCTGGCAGCGCCAGCTGAACGCGAACAGCGTGCAGGCGATGCTGGAGGGCGCGCTCTACACGCTGACAGGAGGATACACGCCCGTCACAGGCGCGAGCCGCACCGACGCGGGCGTGCATGCACTCGGGCAGGTGGCGCATTTCGATACCGTCTCGCGCATCCCGACGGAAAAGTTCTGCTACGCGATGAACACGCGTCTGCCGGACGATATCCGTGTGACCCAGTCCATACTTGTAGCCCCTGATTTTCATGCCCGCTACGGCGCGCGCGGCAAAACATACCGCTACCAAATACACAACAGTCCCCATGCATCCGCGATCTACCGCAATCAACGCGCGCATGTAGCCGCCGCGTTGGATGTGCCGCGCATGCAGGTGGCTGCCGAGGACGTGCTCGGCGAGCACGACTTTCGCGCGTTCGCGGCATCCGGCAGCGAGGCGAAGTCCACCGTGCGGGACATCCGCCGTGTGGAGATCACGCAGGTGGGCGATTTGATTGAGCTGTACGTAGACGGGCGCAGCTTTCTTTACAACATGGTGCGTATCCTGGCCGGTACATTGATCTATATCGGCATGGGCAAGCTGCCGGATGATGCGCTGGCACGCGCGCTGCGCACGGGCAACCGGCTGGACCTGGGAATTACCGCACCCGCGCATGGGCTGACGCTGATGGAGGTACGCTATGACGAGGGAGACGAATAGTCCGGTGGATTACGCGGCGCTGGATGCGCGCGCACAAGCGCTGATGGCGCGGCGCAAGGCGCACCCGATGCGCGAGACGGGTTTCATCTATAAGCATGGAAAGCGCGCAGCGGTGGGTGTGATTGAATTGCGCAAAAGGATTACCGGAGACAGCAGCCATGATGACGCGCTGCGTGTCGCCGCGATGTTTCACGACATCGGCAAGGGAATTGAGCCGCACGCGGTGAGCGGTGAGGCACTGATGCGGGCGATGCTCGCGGATCTCATCCCGGCAGACCTGCTGGAGGAAGCCGCGCACCTGATTGGCCTTCACAACGCGCACGGCACGCAGGACCCTTGGGCGCGCATCCTGATGGACGCGGACATCCTGGATCATTTCGGTGCACTGGAAGTGTGTATGTCGTTCCAGTACGGCGCGTACGATGAAAAAGGCCTGGATACCTCGCTGGAATGGTACCGCGATGGCTTCTTCCCCTACTGCGACCGCACGCGCAAAAAACTGTTCCACGGTGAGGCGCGCACCATCTTCGATGAGAAGGTCGCGTTTGCCCGGGCGTTCCTAGCGCGCCTGGAGATCGAGGCGACCGGGGCATTCGTTTAATCCTAACTGCGCAACTCAAATCAAAAGTCCATCCCGATTTCCCGCTATAATGGCCATGAACGGCAGGTGATGCAGGCTGTACGAATGGCACAGGCAAATCCAGACCGTGGCGAACGAGATCGACGCGAGCATCCGCCGGCGGGATGACGACGCGTTGACCCTTCGCGCGCTCGCCGGGCGACTGGGGTATTCCGATTTTCACACCACGCGCAAGTTTCGCGAGATTTCCGGGCTGTCGCTGCGCGACTATGTGCGGCTCCGGCGGCTTGCGTTTGCGCTGATCGAGGTGCGGGATCAGAAAAGGCGGCTGCTGGACATCGCGGTGGACTACGGCTTCTCCTCGCACGAAGCGTTCACGCGGGCGTTCAAGGCGGCCTATGGCGTAACCCCAAACGCCTACCGCAGGAATCCCGTGCCCGTTGTGCTCCGTACCAAGATCAGCACCTTCGACCGTTACATCTTTGGGTTAGGAGAGATCGGCATGATCAAATCGACGGAAGAAATCAAGGTGTATTACGTATCCATGCCCGCGCACAAGTATCTGCATATCAAGAACTATGAGAGCGACGGGTACTTCGACTTCTGGCAGAAACAGGACAAAATTCCCGGACAGGGCTGCGACACCGTTTGCGGGCTGCTGGACAGCATCACCGGCAAGCTGGACGGCGATGACGGCGTGATCGGCGAGTTTAGCGGGCAGATCATGGCGCACATCCAGGAGGCGGACGGCCGCCGTCCCGAGGCGTACGGCGTGCGGCTTCCCGCAGACTGGCACGGCGACGTCCCCGCGGGGATGTTGCTGATGGACGTACCGGATGGCGAGTATATCGTATTTGAACACGGCCCGTTCGATTACGAGGAAGAATGTGACACCGTGGGCGATAAACTGCACGACGCGATGGAAGCCTTCTCCCACGAAGGGACCGGCTATCAAGCGGACAAGAGCGCCAAGCGGCCCGCTTACTTCTTCTTTGATCCCGCGAAGTTTGAAAAAAGGGTACTGCCGGTGGTGAAGGGATAACGCAAAAAACCCGGAGAGCCAAGCTCTCCGGGTTTTTTAGTACGATTATTACGGGGTGGTGGTCGCCTCAGCGGCGGCAGTGGGCAGCACCAGCAGTTCAGGGTACTTCTCAATGGTGTACTCCGCCATCCACTCTTCAACCTTTTCGCCAACGATGTTGTTCTGCGCCTCGGACAGCAGTGTCTCATAGATGGTCGTGCGCAGTTCCTCGGTGATCGGGGCCGCACCGGCGGACACATCCGCCGCGTACTGGATGATGTGTACGCCGAAGTCGGTCAGAACCGGCTCGCTCACATCGCCAATCTTGGCCAGCGCCATCGCGGCGTCGCGGAAGATGGTATCATAGATGACGGAATCCTTGTGCACCTGATAGCCGCCCGGATACGCTTCCATGCCCGGGTCGGTGCCATAGGCAACGACCAGCGAATCAAACGTCTCGCCCGCATCCAGCTTGGCATAGATCTCGTCCAGCTGCGCCTTCATCTCCGGCAGGATCTTTTCGCGGATGGCCTGGTACTCGGCACTCAGCGCGTCATACTCGACCTGCTTGGCATCCAGGTCCGCCTGGATTTCTTCCGCGGTGCGCGGCTTGGTCTCGGCGTTCTCGTCAACATTCTCCAGCGCGTACATTTCGTCGTTCAGCGTATCGATTTCGGTCTGCTTGGCAGCCATGTCGGTCTCAAAATCGATCAGGTCCGCGCCAATCTGCTCGGGCATGTCCAGCAGGATGTGCTTGACCATGCGGAAACCAGTGGGCACATAGAGAATCTGGGAGCCGTAGTACTGCGTGTAGAGTTCATAGGTGGCGGCATCGTCGCCGTAGGTGGTCTTGTCGCTCTCGACATAGGCCGCGTACTCCGCATCGACATCCTCATCGGTGATGTTGATATCGGCAAGGAGGGTATCGATCAGGCGATTGTAGGGCAGGTTCGTCAGCATGTCGTCATACAGAACTTCCACGGAGAGGCCGAGGCCCGCCATGTCTTCCGCCGCTTCTTCCGCCGAGAGGCCGTAGTATTCGGAGTAGGAGGTTATGTACTCATCATAGCTGGCCTGCGCCTCAGCAAGGAGGGTTTCCTTGTCCGCATCGGTCACTTCGCCAAGGCCAAGCGCCGCCACTTTGTTATCCATCACGGCGAACATGGCCATCATCTCAACGGCTTCATCGCGAATGTAGCCGATTTCTGTATCCGAAAGCGCCATGCCGTAGCTCAGGTAATACTCATTATACTGGGCGTATAGGCTGTCAAAATACTCCTGCACCTCGCTGAGGGTCTTGGTATAATCACCAGCCTTGATGACAATAGGATCTGCC
>JAVBQK010000053.1:0-5434 GCA_031549105.1 Eubacteriales bacterium | reverse complement strand
ATCCTGCATTCTCGGAACCTTGTGGGTAACGCCAGTACCATGGGAAAAGCGAGCATGTTGGCATATATGCTCGCTTTCCTAT
Source organism: Eubacteriales bacterium (assembly GCA_031549105.1). Lineage (GTDB taxonomy): Bacteria > Bacillota > Clostridia > Christensenellales > Aristaeellaceae > Avichristensenella. The sequence goes on along the minus strand of JAVBQK010000053.1, from coordinate 5,352 downwards.
TAGCCCAACTGATTTGGGTAAGTATTAAATTAAAGTCCCATTTGCGCCTCTCTGGTTGTTTATTCGTTGCCCTCTATGCAACCCGTCGGAAACTCAGCCGAGCAAACCGTCTCGCTGAACGCAAAATCCGTGGCTTCCGCTTTCCACAAGCCGTGCAGATTACAGTAAGCGTAAACCGTCATAGGCCCATCATCTACGCAGAACTGTGCGATGGGCTGTCCGGCTTTCTTCAGCGTGACACGGTGGGTGGCTCCTCCCTGCGCCACGGCAATCCACGTGATATGGTGTTCCTCGGTCATAGGATGCGGTACGCTTCCGACGTTCACCGTCAGCATGCCTCCCTGGCGGTTAAGGAAGGGCACATGCTTTTCCTGCGCGGCGTCCACACTGCCCGACACCAAGCGATCCATCTCCTGTCCACAACAGACAAGCGTTCCGCCACGGTCTTCAATCAGGCCGACCATGTTTCCGCAGACAGAACAGATGTAAAACTGTCTCTCGTTATTCATGACGATACCTCCGTTTCGATTACCCTAGTGTCCGCTTATCTTCAATCGTGTGGCGATGTCGACGACACGACCGGCTTGGTAGGCGACTGCTGCCCGAACCTGCTCAGAATCGACGATCTTGCCATCCTCTCCAATCGTAGCCGAGGTACCATAGGGATTACCCCCCGCCGCAAAGAGAGATGGGTCTGTGTAGCCGGGCGCTACAACGATCGCGCCCCAGTGGTACATGCTGGTGTACAGCTGCAGAATGGTCTGTTCCTGACCGCCGTGCGCATTCTGTGCGGAGGACATGGCGCTGACGACCTTGTTCGCCAGCTCGCCCCGAGCCCACAGCCCACCGCACAGGTCGAAGAACTGCTTGATTTGCGAAGCCACATTGCCGAACCGCGTGGGCGAGCTGAAGATCAGGGCATCCGCCCACTCCAGATCCTCCATGGAAGCCTCCGGCACATCCTTTGTCGCCTCGTTGTGCGCTTTCCAGGCGGGGTTGGCGTCAATGACATGTTGGGGTGCCAGTTCCTTGACCTTCCTCAACCTGACCTCCGCGCCCGCTTCCTCGGCAGCGTTAGCGGCCCAGGTTGCCAGTTGATGGTTGTTGCCAGTCATGCTGTAGTAAATCACGGTGAGTTTTGTGCTGGACATGGACAATCCTCCTCATGGGGTCGGTGGATGAGTTGTGCGGCTGTCGTGTGGGGAAAATCGGCGATGGAATCCGGGATTGGTTCAATCAAGTCCCGAATGGTGACACAGCAGGTATAATGTGTTGCTACTACGTTTTTACCCGATGCAAACCGGGCGCAAACGGTATGGGAAAGAAATCATGGTATGTGGGCATGAGAAGGAAACATCATGGAAAATCTGCTTGAATATCTCGTCGTCTCGATGCATCAAGCAGAACTGGTATCGGGGACAAGACGCTGTCGAGCGGGCTTGCCTTCTCCAAGGCACTGCAGAAGCTATGGCTTCGCAGACGGTTCCGCATGTTCATCTGGAAGCAGTGGAAGAGGCCGAAAACCCGCATAAAACCCTGCGCAAACTGGGTATCTCGCCCGGTCAAGCCCACCAGTGGGGTAACACCCGCCTGGGCTACTGGCGCGTTGCGGGAAGCCAAATCCTAAAGTGTTCCATTACTGACAAAAAGCTCGCACTGGCCGGATATTTTGATATCCTGGCTCAATACGAGCATCTTCGCATACTGCGCTTATGCGGTTGAACCGCCGTATACCGATCGGTACGTACGGTGGTGTGAGAGGTCGGCGAGGGCATCGCCCTCGCCTCCTACTCGATTTGGACATTAGCGGCTCACCACATGCAGCCTTTTTCCAATACGGACAAAAGCGAGAAAAATCCCAGCGATGCCAAGCGCGCTAAGCAATACCCGTCCTGTGGCAAAAGCGCTGGTGAGCACGAAGACCGGTTCGCCATCCGCTCCGACCGGAAGCGTCAGCGGTTGCCCCGCAAAGTAGCTGGCGCCTGTAAAATCAATGACCGCCGGTAGGGCAAGCTGCGTTACCAGCAGCAGTACCAGCATGCAGGCGTATAGCAGCCCAGCATGAACATGGCCCAGCGAAGCGCCAAGGCCCATGGTCAGCAGCAGCACGGGCACGAGCACCAGCAGCATCGGCTGCAAGAACGCGCCAAAGGCCGTATAGCGGAACACCGTGGCATAAAAGTAAAAGCTGATTAGGACCACCATCAGGACAAGCACCAGGAAGCCCACCAGCATAGCAGCGTAGCGCACGGCGGCATACGCGCGGGGGTTCACCGGGGTGGCCTGTGTAATGACGGAAACGCGCTTTTCCTTCGCCGAATACAGAAAGGTCATAAAGAACAGCAGCGCAATGGACAGCAGAGGGCTTACCACAGCCAGATAGTATCCGTAGCTCCAAGCTGAGAAGGGGGCCGTATAGGCAATGCCCCGCACAATGTTCCCGGACAGCATTTGATAACTGTACACGCCCGTAATGGCCAGAAGACCCATGAAAAACTTGTTCAGCAACAGACGCTTGAGCTCATAGATAAAGATTTTTATCACAGCGCGATATCCTCCTTCGTCAGCCCGCAGGCATCCAGGAAGTCCTGGAAGGACAGGAATGGGGGGAACTCGTTATCCTCGCTGGCGAACAGGGATTGCAAGATTTCATCCATCGCCGCCCCGCCGCCCACCAGCGATTCCGCCTTGAGTATCCGCAGGGGCATTTCGCAATACTGGCGCGTACCCCAGATGCCGGATCGAATTTGCGCCGAATATTGCTCCGGCAGGATGTCCAGATACTCCGGGTGACGGTTGTAAAAATCACGGTTCATGGCGTCCACCTCTGCCTGCCAGACGTCCACATAATGCTCCTTTGCATAGGCATCGCCATACTTTTCTTGCATCAATCGATAGGTGGAGTAGACCGTCATGCCTTCCGATGACCAAGCGTACTCCTCCTCCATGCCGCTCATGTCGGAGAACATGCGGCCCAGGCCCCACCATTGATGCAGGATCTCATGGGCCATGACCTCAGCGGGACCCGCACCCCGGAGCGGGTCGGAGAGGGTGGTCTCGGAAAAGGAATCCTCGTACATGGTACTCATGCCGTTTACCGCGCCGCCGCCGCTGTCATAGGAGGTGGTCTGTACCAGTTTGAGCGCTTCCTGGCCCAGGAACCATTCCGGCGTGCCGATGCTGTTAAGCCCGTACAGCATTGTTTCCTGGAGTACATCCTGGATGTTGGACCGCGCCATGACATCCTCATGCTTGCGGCTGTAGTAGAATCCGACATACTGGTCCTTCAGCGGAACCTCCTGGCATACATAGTCTCCCGCATAAAAGGTAAGCCGGTTGCGCGTAGACGTAAGCCGCCACAGCTTGGTGCCGTCCGCCTGCTCCGCGGTAAGCTTCGCGGTGCCGCGCGCCACAAGCGGCGTCATGTAGCCGGGCAGCGTCACATCCGCAGTGAACTGATGGCCCTTATCCGGCGGCGGGTCCATCTCCAGGTAAGGCGCGAAGCCCTCCGCGCTGAAGCTGATATAGCGCCGCTCAGCTTCCTCCGCGCCAATGAGCAGTGTGCTCGCTGCCGCGGCTTGCTTTAGCTGGGGAATGCCGCCATATTCCAGCACGATCTCCACATCGCGCACAGGCGGTATGACAAACTCGATGTGCTTGCCCCACAGAAGATCATCGTTCAGGTCGACAAAAGCAGCGGGCTCCCCGTTGATGGTAAGGCTTTTGACCTTGTAGCCGCAGCGGATAAAGGCGCGCTGCGTGTAGGCCTCTTTGTTTTCGTTCAGCACCTTGTAGGTGGCCGTGCCCTTTTGACTGATATTGTGGATGTTCGGCGTGAAATCCACATGGGTGGAGACCAGGAAGGCTTTTTCGTTATATTCACAGTCATGATTCCATACATCCATGGGAGCGTCGTTCTCGTAGGGCTGTACCGCGTAGGCCGCCATGCCGCCGAACACCAGGATCACCGCCAGAACAGGGATGGCCGCCTTGCGCATATTCCGTACAAACGAGCCGATCAGCCCCTTGCCGTAGCGGCGAATGCACAGGGCGGAGAAAAGGTACAGACCCGATAGCAGCAGCAGCCAGAATAAGCGGTTGTACACCGCCAGCCGGATCGGCCAGGCATTGGAGAAATCATCGGACAGGGTGGGCAGCATGGGGTGGAGCCACCGCAGGATGTAGTCGCCGCTAAAGTATTCGCTGAGGCTTACGAACACACACACCACAAACAGAATGAAGCTTAGGTCTATCCGCCGTGTCACCTGGTAGAAGATCGCCGCAAAGAGGATGCCGATCAGCAGCGTAGCGGTGAGAAAAACGGTGTAAATCGTCAGATAATCGCGCAGGTCAAAGATGTTGCCCATCTGGATGGCCGTATAAGGGAGGTATGCCAGCATGGCGAGCACGCCCGTCGCCAGCCCGGCGGTCAGCAGCGCCAGCAGCTTGGCCGCGGACAGCGCCAGCGGGGAAACGATGGCGTCCGTCAGCACCGCGCTGCCCGCCTTGTGGACACGGTCGAGCTCAAAGAGCGTCAGCAGCGCCCACAGCACCGCGCCAATCATCGCGGCCGTTTGCACGGGCTGGGCAATCAGCGTTACGGCGCGCGTCTCTGCGAATCCTGACGAAAACACGGTAAGGCCTAGCAACGGCGCGATAAGGCTTAGCGCAATGACAAGCCAGGTTGTTTTCGAGCAGAAAATGCGAAGGGTTTCAACTCGGTAGTAGGATAGAAAGCTCATGCCGCATCCACCCCCTGCTCAATGAGGTACATGTACGCGTCTTCCAGCGTGGGCTCCACGGCCTGCGCATACGGCGGCAGCACCTCCGCCACCATCCGACAGGCCACGCCGCTGGCCGTGTTCACGCGCGCGGTGATGTGCAGCCCGCCATCCAGCATATGGCCGGATGACTGCTCAAACACGCCGACATGTCCCTGCGCGGCCTGGATCAGCGCCGAAGGGCTGCCATCAAAGCGGATGTGCCCGTGATGCATGACGACCAGCCGCCCGCAGATGCTCTGCACATCCTCGATGATGTGCGTGGACAGCAGCACCAGCTTATCCTGCGCCATGCGGGAGAACAGGTTGCGGAAGTGGATGCGCTCCTCCGGGTCCAGGCCCACGGTGGGCTCGTCCACGATGATCAGCTTGGGGTTGCCCAGCAGCGCCTGCGCGATGCCCACGCGCTGGCGCTGGCCGCCGGACAGTGTGCCGATGCGCGCCTTGCGCTTGTCCGTCAGGTGGGTGTCCTCAATCGCCTGCTCAATGGCGTGCTTGCTGTTGGCAACACACTTGAGCGCGGCCATATAGTCCAAGAACTGCCACACGGTCAACACTTCATACAGGCCTA
>JAVBQK010000150.1:0-7796 GCA_031549105.1 Eubacteriales bacterium | reverse complement strand
GAGGCGAAATGTCGGAGGTCCAGGAGGCCAGCCTCCTGGTAGGGGGTCCAGGGGGACAAAGTCCCCCTGGCGTTCCCCCTCCGTTACACTACCACTTCTTCCACATACGCCTTCAGCAGCGCGACGCACTGTTCCATGTCCTTCACCGACACGGTTTCCACTGCGGAGTGGACATACCTGCAGGGGATGGACAGCGTGCCGCTAGGCACGCCGCCGCGGCTGGTCATGATCGCGCCCGCATCGGTGCCGCCATAGGGCAGTACCTCGTACTGGAACGGCACGCCGGCCTTCTTGGCGGCCGCGACCATGCCGTCGCGGACGGCCGGGGTGGCGATGCTGTTGCTGTCCTTTACCTTCACGGCGGGGCCCTTGCCCAGCTTTACGGCCAGCGGCGGGTCGCACTTGGGCGAATCGCCTGCCGGGGTTACGTCAATGGCGACGCCGATGTCCGGCTCCACACTATAGGCGGCGGCAACTGCGCCGCGGCAGCCCACTTCCTCCTGCACGGAGAACACGGCGACGATCTCGTGCTTGGGCTCGCCCAGCGCCATCAGCAGCTCGGCCAGTACCGCGCACGCGGCGCGGTCATCCATGTACGGCGCGGCGACATGATCGCCCATTTCTGTGAGCTGGTAGGCGACAACGCCCATCGTGCCTACCGGCACCATTTCCAGCGCGGCGTCGCGGCTGTCCGCGCCCACATCGATGAACAGCTTGACAATGGAGGGCTTGTCCTCGCCCAGCGGATCGGAATGGATGACGCCGGTAACGCCATTGGCAAAGACGATGTGGCGCGCGGCGGCGGTAGTCGGGTAGATGCCGCCGACGTTGCTCACGCGCAGGAAGCCTTCTTTGTCGGCATCCAGCACGATGTAGCCGATGGTATCCATGTGCGCGCTGAACATGATGCGCTTGCCCGGACCGCGCCGGGTGGCGATCAGGTTGCCCATCGAGTCGGTGCGAATCTCGTCCACATAAGGGCGGATGATGTCGGCAATCGCGTCCGCGATGGGCCCTTCGCATCCGGAAGGCCCGAACGGCTGCAGCACGGCGGTCAATGTATCTTTCATCATAAAGGAATGTCCCTCCTCAAATATTAGGGTTGCGCGTTACGCGCTCTGATTGGCAAAATCGATGCAGTATCGCCAATCGCTGTACTTCTTTTCTTGGTCGGTCAGCACACCGGTTGTCAGCCGCACGCGCAGCAGGCAGGTGTTGGGATCGCTCTCGTTGACATGCCCATTGGAATACCATGCGGCGAATGCCTCGCGCAGCTTCGCCATCATTGCGGCATTCCGCTCATCAAGGACATGGCCGAGGTTCTCGCCGACGCCCAGCGCCGTAAACCACTCGCCGCATACGGCGACCTGTGGATTGGCGGCGATCTGCTTCATTTTGGTGGAGAGGGTATAGGTGACGACGTAGAACGCGCCGTCCTCGTAGTAGCCATCCACCGTGCGGACATAGGGCTGCGTGCCATCCATCGTCGCGACGGAAATAGGGCAATCGCGGGTAAACCGCTCTGTCATCAGCTTGATCGCTTTATCGTACCTGTTCACTTGCAATCCCTCGGCAGGCATCAGCGGATATCATCCCACGCGCCCGGCAGCGCATCCAGAAACGCGCAGACCAGATCCGCCTGGGCCTTGATATCGCATTCGGCGGCGACGGAAACGGGGGAGTGGATGTAGCGGCAGGGCACGCTGAGCACCACGGTCGGCTTCGCGCCCGCGCCGCGCTGCAGCGGGCCTGCGTCGTTGCCTCCGGAGACACCGCGCTTGGGCTGATGGGGAATCCCCGCGTCCTTGGCGACCGCGACCATCGCGGCGCGCAGGCCCGGGTGCGCGATTGACGCGCGGTCCATGTGGCTGATGGCGACGCCGGCGCCGACATTGCAGACCTGGTTGGCGAAGGGCACATCGCCCAGATCGTTGGCGGAAGTACCCTCCAGCACGACAGCAAGGTCGTTGTCCACGTGGTGGCTCACGACGGTCGCGCCGCGGAGGCCGACTTCTTCCTGCACGGTGAAGGCGCAGGTCAGTTTGCCCGCATAGCCGTGTTCCAGCGCGCGCAGCAGCGACAGGCAGCCAACACGGTCATCGAGCGCCCGGCCGGCATAGTGTCCCTCGCCGAACACCTCCAGCGGGCTGTCGAAGACGACATACGTGCCGAGCGGGCAGAGCTTTTCAGCGCCCGCTTTGTCTTTCGCGCCGATGTCGATGAACAGGCCGTCGTGATCCAGCACGCGGTTGTAGTCGTCATCACTCTGCAGGTGGATCGCCTTCGCGCCGATGACACCGGGCACGCACGCGTCCCCGCAGAGCACGGGCTTGGAGACCACCACGCGCGAGTCGATACCGCCGACGGGTTGATAACGCAGCAGGCCGTCGTCCCGGATGCCGGTGATGAGCAGGCCAACTTCGTCCATGTGCGCGGCCAGCAGAATGTGCGGCGCGCTCGCATCGCCGCCGTCCTTGGTGGCGATCAGGTTGCCGATGCGGTCTATCTTGCAGGTTGCCCCGCGCTCCTCCGCCAAGCGTTTGAGCAGCTGACGGATATCGTTTTCATTGCCGGAGACGCCCCGGGCGGCGGTCAGTTCGCTTAGAAGCATAGCCATTCCTCCCATTCGGCGGTGAGGTCCATGATGAACGCCGCCAGCAGCCGTGCAGATTCTTCCAGCACGTCCAGCGCGACCGTCTCTACCGTGGTGTGCATGTATTTCAGCGGGATTTCCACCAGCGCGGTGGGCACGCCTGCGCGCGCGATCTGCACCGAAGCCGCGTCCGTCCAGGTGACATGCGGGCAGATGCTGGTCTGCACGTCCACATGGATCTTTTCGGCCAGGTCCATCAGCCGCTTGTGCAGCTTGGGATGGATGTTCGGCCCTTCGGTGAGCACGACCTTATCCAGCGGATAAACGTCGTCCGGCTCGCAACCGGGCACTTCGGCGTGCGTCACGTCAATGGCGATGCCGATATCCGGATCGACCGTGTAGGTGGATGTCGATGCGCCGAGGCCGCCGACTTCTTCCTGTACAGCCGCGACAAAGTACACCTCAGCGGGCACTTTACATTTCTCTAGCAGCTCGGCGGTGCGCAGCATCACGGCCACGCCGCCCCGGTCATCAATCGTTTTGCTGGCCATGCGGCGGTTTTGCAGCATGCGCGGCGCGCCCAGCAACGTGATCGGCGTGCCGGGGTGAACGATCGCCTGCACACGCTCGGCCGGAAGGCCCAGGTCCACATGCAGTTTGTCCATCTTGTAGTTCTTTTTGCGGTCCTCGGCGGTCAGCAGGTGCGGCGGCATTGCGCCGACGACGCCGGTCATCGGGCCTTCCTCGGTGTAGACGGTGATGCGCGAGCCGGGCAAGATGCGCGGGTCGACGCCGCCGACGTGCCGCAGGCGCACCGCGCCGTCATCCTCCACGCGCGTTGCGATCATGCCGATCTCATCCAGGTGGGCGGTGATCATCACGCGTGGGCCACCGCTGCCGATGCGCGCGGTGACGCTCTGCATCGCGTCGATGGTTACGTCCTCACAAAGCGGGCGAAACGCGTCGGCGATGACCGCGGCCACGGGCGCCTCATCGCCCGAAATGCCGCGCAGAGCCGTGATTTTGCCAAGGAATGCGGACAGGTCTGTCAAACATACCCCTCCCCTTCGTATTGTGAAGCCAGTATAGCATGGCAGAAATTGCACGTCAATAAAACCGCATATACCGTCGTTTGTTTACCATTGGAGGTGTTTTGGTGAAAAAATTACTGTCTTTATGCATGGGTTTATTGATGACAGTGCTGACGATGGGCGCGGTGCCGCTCGGCAATCAGATGACCGACCCTACACGCGTTTTTCCGCTTGCGAAGAATGTGAACTACGGCTATGAGGCCGGGTTTGGCGATGGCCGATCCTATGGCGGGGAGCGCCTGCACGAGGGTGTTGACATCATCGCGCCGGCGGGCGCGGCGGTGCGCAGCGTCTGCAACGGGGTGGTGACCGCCAAAGGCTGGCTGGCGCTGGGTGGATACCGCATCGGCGTGATGGACGCGTTCGGCGTCTACCATTATTATGCGCATCTGTCCGGCTATGCGGATGTGGAGATCGGTGACGCGGTTTCCGCAGGACAGGTGCTGGGCTATGTCGGAAGCACCGGATATGGACCGGAACCGACCTGGGACCAGCTAATCCCGCATCTGCACTTTGGCCTCTATCTAGACGGCGTTGCGATTGATCCATATCCCTACTTGCAGGCATGGGAAGGAAAATAGTATACTGGTAGCATGCAAAAGCTACCGGAAAAGTTTGACGAGGTTTCACTGACAGCGCTTGCCCCGGGTGAGAGGCAAGCGCTGCTTGAAGTTTTGGAGGCGGGGGAGGCCGCGCGGGGCATGCGGCTCCGGCCGGGCATCACGGTGGAGCAGGTAGCGGCCGTGCTGCCTGGGCCATACGAGCCGATTCCGTGGGCAAAGAACGCTTACTATATTACAGCCGATTCGCGCGCAGGGGCGCACCCGCTGCATGCTGCCGGCGCGTACTACCTGCAGGAACCCAGCGCGATGGCTGCTGTGCCGCGCCTGGATGTACGGCCTGGCCAGCGGGTGCTGGATATGTGCGCCGCGCCCGGCGGCAAGAGCACGCAGATCGCCGCGCTGCTTGCTGGGGAGGGGGTTCTCGTTGCAAACGAGATTGTACCTTCCCGGGCGAAAACACTGTCGCAAAATATCGAGCGCATGGGCGTGGCAAACGCCATCGTCACCTGCGAAGCCCCGGACAAGCTGGCCCGCGCGTTTGGTCCCTGGTTTGATCGCATTCTGGTGGATGCGCCTTGCTCGGGCGAGGGGATGTTCCGGCGCGACCCGGATACCCGCGCTGAGTGGACGCCGGAGGCCCCGGTGGGGTGCGCCCAGCGCCAGCGGCAGGTGCTCCGTGCAGCGACAGCGCTCCTTCGAGAGGGTGGGCGTCTGGTGTATTCGACCTGCACGTTCAATGAAATAGAAAACGAAGGCGTCGTCCTAGGGTTCCTGGAGGAATTTCCAGAGTTTATATTGGAAGAAATGGAGCGTCTTTGGCCGCACAAGGTGCGCGGGGAAGGGCATTTTGTCGCGGCGATGCGAAAGGGAGAACCCCAAAACACTGCACCCTGCGAGCGCGGCGCCGTTGCCCTTGATACGCTATTGCCGGGTTTCCCTGCAGTGCCCGGGAGACCTTCCATTCAAGGCGGCATGTACTGGGCGCTCCCGTCCGAGATGCCTGACCTGCATGGAATCCGCGCACTCCGCACCGGGCTGTTGCTTGGCGAGATGCGCGGCAAGGTGTTCATCCCAAACCATGCGCTGGCGATGGCATTCGCGCCGGGCTTCTTCCCGATGCAATGCGGCGTCAGCGAAGAACAAGCGCTGCGCTATTTACATGGGGAAACCCTCCCGGGGGAGGGTTTCGAGAAAGGATGGGTGGTTGTCGCGTATCAGGGACTCAGCCTCGGCTGGGCGAAGTGTGCGGATGGGGTGCTCAAGAACCACTTGCCCAAGGGCCTGCGCTGGATGTAGCAAGGATTACGCGCTCATGTAATTGCGCGGTTGCCGGAAGTCGAGGATGGATTTGCTGAACTCGCCCTCGTTCTCCATCGCGCGGCCCGCGCCCATCGCCACGCACGCCTGCGGGTCTTCCGCCAGACGGCAGGGCACCTTGAGCTGCAGCGACAGCGCCTCGCCCAGACCGAAGAGCTGCGACCCCGCGCCGATCAGCGTAATGCCATGGTCGAATATATCCGCCGCAAGCTCCGGCGGGGTGCGCTCCAGCACCGCGTGCACGTGCTCCACCAGCGCGCGCACCGGTTCTTCCAGCGCCTCAACAATTTCATCGGATTGTACGCGCATCGTCTTCGGCAGGCCGCTGACGAGGTTGCGCCCCGTCACGTCCATGTATAGCTTCTCCGTGCGGCGCACTGCCGCGCCGATCGTCAGCTTCAGTTCCTCCGCCGTGCGCTCGCCAACCATCAGGTTGTGCTTGCGGCGCAGGTAGCGGATGATCGTCTCATCGAAGTTGTCACCGGCGGTCTTGACCACGCTACGCACCACCGCGCGCTCCAGCGACACGACGGAGATATCCGTCACGCCGCCACCGATGTCCACGATCATGCTGCCGTAAGGGCCTGTTACATCCAACCCCGCGCCCAGAGCACCGGCCACAGCCGAATCCATCAGCTGCGTGCGGCGCGCGCCCGCGTCCAGCATGGCCTCAATGATGGAGCGTTTCTCCACATCGGTCACGCCGCTGGGCACGCAGACGATCGCGCGCGGGCGGAACAGCATCCGCCGCCCTGCGATCTTGTGCATGAAATAGCGCAGCATGCGCTCAGTAATATCAAAATCCTCGACGCCGCCGTCCTTCAGCGGGCGTATGACCAGGATGTGCGAGGGCGTGCGCCCCTGCATCCGCTTGACATCCTCCCCAACGGCGAGAATGTTACGGGTGTTGCGGTCCACCGCGACCATTGCCGGTTCGCGCAGCACCACCCCCCGGCCCTTGATATAAATCATGACCGACGCGGTACCCAAGTCAATTCCGATGTCTTCACGCCCGAACATAGACGTCACCTCTCTTGTATAAGACGAAAGATACTCTCGGATTATTACATTCTACGCATGGTAAGAAAATCCTCCTTAATACAAATTTAATTTTTAGACATTTTTCGTAACGTTTCGACGTGTTTATACTTTTCTCGCGTGGCGTTGCCGCCGCGCAAATGGCGTTCCGCCTTGTTTTGGTCGAGCACAAGGCGCACATCCTGGAAGAGCGAGGTATCCAGCTCCATGAGCCGCTCGCCCATATCCTTGTGCACGGTGGATTTGCTGACCTTGAAGAGCTTCGCTGTCTCCCGAACTGTGGCTTTATTCTCCACAATATATTCAGCCGTCTTTAGCACGCGCAGTTCGATATACTCACGCATCCCAAAACCCCCTCCGCATTTCCGGCATTTTACGCCAGTCTATGCCGAGGGGGCGGAACAGATATCCATTCAAAAAGAATTGCTGGGCAAAGGGGCCCAAACGGCCTTATTCTAGCGGATTTCCCTGCTCAGTCGAAGCAATCATATCCACCCGCCGCTGGTGCCGCCCGCCCTCAAACGGGGTATCCAGGAAGAATTCCAGGATCATCTTTGCTAGCTCCGGCCCGATCACGCGCGCCCCCAGTGCCAACATGTTGGCGTCGTTGTGCGCGCGGGTCATCTTGGCGGAGTAGCAGTCGCCGCAGAGTGCGCAGCGGATGCCTGCGAATTTATTGGCGGTGATCGAGACACCAATGCCGGTGCCGCAGACGACGACGCCGCGGTCGTACGCACCTTCCTGCACCAGGCGCGCCGCACGCGCGGCAAAGAGAGGATAGTCGTTCGGCTCGCCGGAAAGCATCCCAGAGTCGTGACAGGTATGGCCCAGCGCCTCCGCATGGGCTATCAGCTCGGCCTTGAGCTGTGCTGCGGCGCTATCACCACCAAATACAATGCGCATGGCGACCTCCTAATAAAGCAATTGGACCGCTGATCAACGCCTTTCATTATATCGCCCATTCGGCCTTTTTTCAACACGTCCCCAATTGACAAAAACCCACAAAACAGGTACGCTAAAAGGAAAGGGGACGGAGAGGAAACGCTGGGGGACTCTGCCCAGGTCCCCCTGGACCTCCGACATCTCGCCTGCGGACGGGCCAGGGTCTATCTATCAGCGAAACCCAGCCCGCCCACAGGCGAAATGTTGGGTTTCCAAAGGGCAAGGCCCTTTGGTAGGGGGTCCAGGGGGACA
>JAVBQK010000078.1:0-6222 GCA_031549105.1 Eubacteriales bacterium | reverse complement strand
AACCCGGGAAGGGCTTTGCCCTTTCCCAACCCATGTTGCGCTCCCGCGCGGGTTCGAGGAGGGTTGATAGATTCAGGTTGAGTTAACCCCTGCGTGAGCAGTGTTGGGTTTCGAAAGGGCAACGCCCTTCGCGTGGGGGTCCAGGGGGAGCAGCGCTCCCCCTGGCGTCTTCCCTACGCTTCCTCCAGGAACTGCACGCTGCCCGGGAAAACCCGTGCGTATCCGTCGCGTACGGCGGACAGCAGCAGCCCGCGGGAGGTTTCGTCCAGGTGGGGGGAGGCGTCGATTTTGCGGAGCATACGGCGGACGGGGTCCGCGCAGGCACGGGCGAGGGAGTCGGGGGAGCGGTGGAAACCGAAGGCTACGCGGGAATAGCGGCTGTCGCCACGGATGAAGAGGTCGACGTACTCGTAGGCTAGGCGGCGCAGGTACTCGATGTAGAACAGTTCGGCATCGTCAGACAACGACATTGTTCGCTTGAGTTGGTCGCTGTGGAGCAGATCGCTGAGTTTTTCGTCGATTTGCGCGTCTGTGTAGGACTCGGGCTTTTCGAAGACGCTTAACAGGTGGCACTTGATGATGGAGAAATCCAGCGCACGGCCGCGCATTGGTTCGTGCAGCCGCCCATGAAAGAGCAGCGCACGGTTGGCGAAGAAATCGTTCGGGGTTTTGGCAAGTGCGTCCTGGATCATCTTGTATTTCTTTTTGGGGTTCTTTTCGGCCGCAAGCGCCGTTTCGAGCGGCGAGGGTGCAGCCTGCGTGGACGCGGCCAGCGGCTGCCCGCAGAACGGGCAGAAGCGCGGCGCGGGGCCTCCCGGGTGCTGTATTTCCCCGCCGCAATGGGTGCAACGGATCACGGTCATGGAATCTACCTCCTGCGGGGCGAATCCGAAGATATCGCGCCATAATGGAATTTCATCAGAAACCCCTACCTCTTGCGTGCAAAGAACTCGGTGAGCAACGCGCCACATTCCTCCGCCAGCACACCGCCATGCGCGGGTATCTGGCCAAGGCCCAACCGCACATCCTCGGTCAGGCGATAGACACTGCCGCAGCAGCCCGCGCGTGGGTCCAGCGCGCCGAAAATAACGGCGTCCGGCCGGGCAAGCAGGATGGCCCCGGCACACATTGGGCATGGCTCCAGTGTGACATACAGCGTACAGCCGGTCAGCCGCCGTGTGCCGAGGGTGCGCGCCGCTTCCCGCAGGACGAGCATTTCCGCATGGGCGGTTGGGTCTGTGTCCAGCTCCCGGCCATTGCCTGCCGTAGCGACCACCTGCCCATTCCGGGCGATCACCGCGCCGACAGGCACGTCGCCGTGCGCGCCGGCTTCCCGCGCGACCTCCAGCGCCAGGCGCATCATGCGCTCATGCTCCATGGCTGTGCCTTTCCAGCCAGATGACCAGCACTGCGATGTCCGCCGGGGAGACGCCACTGATTCGCCCCGCCTGGCCGAGCGAGCGCGGTCTGAGCGCCGTGAGCTTCTGCCGCGCCTCAATCCGCAGGCCGGGCACGGCCTGGTAATCGGCGTCATCCGGCAGCAGACGGCCTTCCATTTTGCGAAACCGCTCCACCGCAGCAGCTTGCTTACGGAGATACCCTTCGTATTTGATCTCGGTTTGCGCCATCTCTCGAGCGTCTGAATCGATATCCGCAAGCGACGCGTCCTTCTCCAGCAGATCGGCGAAAGTTATCTCTGGACGGCGCAGCAAGGCGTCCAGCCGGGCGTCGATCACCCGTTTCACCGCGTGGTCAATCCGCGCGCGCCGCTCCCACATCGCTTGCAGGCGTGCGTCCGTCGCAAGGCCCACCCGGTGGCCGATCTCAGTTAGCCGTTGGTCGGCGTTGTCCTGCCGGAGCAGCAGCCGGTATTCCGCGCGGGAGGTCATGATGCGGTATGGCTCGTTGGTACCCTTGGTGGTCAGATCGTCTACAAGCACGCCAATGTACGCTTCATCCCGCGTGAACACCACGGGTTCCTGGCCCCGCAGCGCCAGCACGGCGTTCATCCCGGCAAGCAGGCCCTGTACGGCCGCTTCCTCGTAACCGGACGTGCCGTTGATCTGCCCCGCGAAGTAGAGGCCCGGCACATCTAGCGCCTGCAGCGTGGGTGCAAGGCGCGTGGGATCGATGCAGTCGTACTCGATCGCGTAGGCAAGGCGCGTCAGCGTCGCGTTTTCCAGGCCTGGCACGGTGGCATACATCGCGCGCTGCACGTCCTCCGGCATGGAGGAGGACATGCCCTGCACGTACCATTCGACGGTGTCCAGCCCCTCCGGCTCCAGGAAGAGTTGGTGCCGCTCCTTGTCCGCGAAGCGGACGATCTTGTCCTCAATCGACGGGCAGTAGCGCGCGCCCGTGCCCTCGATGATGCCGGTAAGCATCGGCGCGCGGTGCAGATTGGCCCGGATCACCGCGTGCGTTGCTTCGTTCGTGTAGGTAAGGTAGCACTGCCCACGATTTGCGAGCTGCCTATCCGTCAGGAACGAAAACGGCACGACCGGGTCGTCGCCCGGCTGGGGGATCATCTTGCTGAAATCCACCGTGCGACCATCGACGCGGGCGGGCGTGCCGGTCTTGAACCGGCGCAGCTCGAACCCCAGCCGTGTCAGTGCGCCAGACAGCGACAGCGACGAACACAGCCCCTGTGGGCCTGCGGGCCATGCAGCCTCTCCGACGATGATGCGGCTCTTCAGGTACACACCGGTAGCGACAATCACCGCGTCGGCGCGGTATACGCCGCCGGTCAGCGTGCGCACACCCGTCGACCGGCCGTTTTCGGTCAGGATATCGCAAACCTCCGCCTGCAAGAGGGTCAGGTTCTCCTGCGCCTGCAGCGCCGAGAGCATGCGCCGCTGGTAGGCGCGCTTGTCCGCCTGCGCCCGCAGCGAGTGCACCGCAGGGCCCTTCCCAGTGTTGAGCATGCGCGACTGGATGAACACGTCATCAATCGCCAGGCCCATCTCGCCGCCCAGCGCGTCCAGTTCCCGTACAAGGTGCCCCTTGCCCGTGCCGCCGATGGATGGGTTACACGGCATCAGTGCCACAGCGTCCAGGTTCATCGTCAACAGCAGGGTTTTTACGCCCATGCGCGCGGACGCCAGCGCGGCCTCGCACCCGGCGTGTCCCGCGCCGATGACGATCAACGGATAATAAGATTCGCTCATGTACGCAGTATAACATAAAAGTAAAAAGCCTGTAAATCACCGCTTGTTTCCTTGACGCTCCCTTTTCGATTTGCTATGATATGCGTATGAGGCGTATAGGGTTTGCCTCAATACACAATGGGATAGGAAAGGGCGGTAATTCGAATGTCTCGGAAAAATCTGCTGGCTCTCCTGCTCACGATGGCGCTCGTATTCGGGTTGATGACACCCGCAATGGCGGGCACGCATCTCAACGATGTGCTGATCATCCTGCACACCAATGACATCCACGGCCGCGCTGTGGCGGATTCGTCCACCGGCGCGATGGGCTACGCCGCGATCGCGCAGACGAAGATGGACTACATCAACGCCGGCGCCTCCGTGCTACTGCTGGACGCGGGCGACCCCTCGCAGGGCATGCCCATCGTCAACTTCAGCATGGGCAAGAGCGCGATGGAGTTCATGAACGCTGTCGGCTACGACGCGATGACCGTGGGCAACCACGAGTTTGACTGGGGCCTGGACAACCTGCTGCAAAATCGCGAGGTTGCCGAGTTCCCGATGCTGGGCGCCAATGTGGTGGACAAGATCAGCGGCGAGCCGGTCTTCGATGCCAACGTGATCTTCGACATGCCCAACGGCATGAAGGTCGGCGTGTTCGGCCTGGCCACGCCCGAATCCCTCACCAAGGCGCACCCGGACAAGGTTCAGGGCATCAACATCCTGATGGGTGAGGAGCTCTATGCCTGCGCGCAGGCGCAGGTGGACGAGCTGAAGGCCGCGGAATGCGACCTGATCGTGTGCCTGGGTCACCTGGGTATTGACCCGGCGAGCGAGCCGAACTGCTCCACCGATCTGCTGGAGAAGGTAACCGGCATTGACGTGTTCATCGACGGCCACAGCCACTCTGTGATCGAAGGCAACCAGTACGTCGGCGAGACGCTGCTGGTCAGCACCGGTTCATACAGCCAGAACCTGGGCGTGATCCTTTACACCGGCGATGTACTGGATTCTTGGCTGGAGCAGGCGCAGGACAGCGAGATTGCAACGCTGGTGAAGACCGTGAACGACGAAGTGGTAGCACAGCTGTCCACGGCGTTCGCCACCACCGAAATTGACCTCAACGGCGAGCGCGCCCCGGGCGTGCGCACGGAAGAGACCAACCTGGGTGACTTTGCTGCCGACGCGATCCTCTGGGCCGCGCAGCAGGCGATGGGCGATCAGGTCGTTGCCTCCATCACCAATGGCGGCGGCATCCGTACCTCCATCAAGACCGGCGAAATCACCATGCTGGACATGAAGACCGTCTTCCCGTTCGGCAACGAAGTGTCCGTGCTGACCGTAACCGGCGCCGAGCTTCTGGAAGCGCTCGAAGCGGCCACCTATCTGACCCCAGAAGCGATTGGCGCGTTCCCGCAGGTGGCGGGCATCGAGTTCACCATCGACACCGCCGTTGCGTATGAGAACGGCGAACAGTATCCGGATTCCACCTACTTTGCCCCCAAGAACCCGGGCAGCCGTATCACTATCGCGACGGTCGGCGGCGAGGCGTTCGACGCTGAGGCGCAGTACACCATCGCCACCAACGACTTCACCGCGGCGGGCGGCGATACCTACTACGCGTTCCGCTACGCCAACCAGACCACCGGCTATAAGACCGGCGTGGCGCTGGAAGACGCACTGGTCAACTACGTGGCCGAAGTCCTCGGCGGCGTGGTCGGCGAGCAGTACGCTGCGCCCGCAGGCCGCATCACCATCAAGTAATTCGATCCTGCAACAGAAACGCCGGAAGTCCATTGCGGGCTTCCGGCGTTCTTGTTGTTTTGTCTTGTGGGGGCTTTACACCGCCGGGGTGATGTTCCCCAGCACCACGGGCCGCTTCGCCCCGGTCGCGCCGGGCACGTTGCTGGGCCGTCCATGCAGCGTCTCATACGCCATCAGTGCGAAGGCCACCGCTTCCTTGGAGTCCGAGCTCCAACCCAGGTCCTCCTGCGTTAAGACTGTGCACTCGGGCAACAGCGCCTGCAAATAACGCCGCAGCGTCAGGTTGTGCGCACCGCCGCCGGAGAGGATCACCTCTTCCGCAGGGCAGCGCGGGAAAACGTACATCCGGTAGTTGACCTCAATGCTCTTGGCGGTGTACATCGTCGCGGTGGCAAGCCAGTCCGCTGGAGCGATTCCCGGGTGCTTCGCAAGCTCCGCCTCGACAAACTGCGCGCCGTACAGCTCGCGCCCGGTCGCCTTGGGCGGCGGCGCAGTCACGTACGGAATCTCCATCCACTCGGCGAGCAGCGCTTCGTTCACCTCACCCGCCTGGGCAATATTCCCGTCCTCATCATAGTCCAGGTTGTAGAAGTGCTTCGCCAGCGCGTTGATGATCATATTGGCGGGGCCGGTATCGAACGCAAACACATCGTCCATCGCGCAGTTCGCAGGCAGACCGGTCACGTTGCCGATGCCGCCCAAATTCTGCAGCGCGCGCGGCTTGTCTGACCGGTACAACAAATACTCCGCATACGGCACCAGCGGCGCGCCGCGCCCCCCGGCAGCCATATCCATCGCGCGGAAGCTGGATACAACCGTCACGCCCGTCTCATACGCAATAATCGCGGGCTCGCCAATCTGCAGCGTGGACGCGAGCCAGTCGCCCTCATCCACCGGGATATGGTACACCGTCTGCCCGTGCGAGCCAATGCACGCCACATCCTTCAGCGCGACGCCCGCCTCCTGGCAAACGGCCCTCGCGCCCTCCGCGAACCAATAACCAAGCTCCGCATTCACGCTGCACGTCAGCCCAATATTCGACTTGTCCAGCGAGCAGCAATCCAGTATCTTCGCGCGAAGCGCGTCCGACATCGGAAGCGTAACAAAAGCAACAGGGGTCACCTTTTCCCCTTCAATCTTGATCAGCGCGGCATCGCATCCATCCAGCGAGGTACCGCTGATCAGTCCAATGGCATAGGGCATTGTGGGCCTCCTTTGGGATGTGATACGGGGAGGGGAACGCCAGGGGGACTTTGTCCCCCTGGACCCCCTACCAGGAGGCCAGCCTCCTGGACCTCCGACATTTCGCCTT
>JAVBQK010000155.1:0-8669 GCA_031549105.1 Eubacteriales bacterium | reverse complement strand
GTCCACGCTACCGTCTGGGTTCTCACCGCCTGCTTGCTGCTGGTCGCCCATGTCCGGGCCGGGCTGGCCGCCCTGGGCCTGCTGCTGCTGGTAGATCTTGCCGAAGATTTGGTAGACCTTCTCGGTGAAGGACTCCATCGCGGGCTTGATCTCATCGGCGTTGTTCGTCTCGCGGACTTTCTTGAACGCATCCAGCTCGCTCTGCACGGTCGCCTTGTCATCGTCGGACAGCTTGTCGCCCAGGTCCTTGAGCTGCTTGTCGGTGTCGTAGATCAGGCTGTCGGCGCGGTTGATCGTCTCCACCTGCTCCTTGTTCTTGCGGTCTTCCTCGGCATACTGCTCGGCTTCCTTCACGCGCTGCTTGATCTCCTCCTCGGTGAGGTTGGTCGAAGCAGTGATGGTGACCTTCTGCTCGTTGCCGGTGCCCATGTCTTGGGCGCTGACATTGACAATGCCGTTGCGGTCGATGTTGAACGTGACCTCAATCTGCGGCACGCCGCGCGGCGCGGGCGCAATTCCCGTCAGCTGGAAGCGGCCCAGCGTCTTGTTATGCGCAGCCATCTCGCGCTCGCCCTGCAACACGTGCACCTCGACGGTGGTCTGTCCGTCCGCCGCGGTGGAGAAGATCTGCGACTTGGTGGTCGGGATCGTCGTGTTGCGGTCGATCAGGCGGGTGAACACGCCGCCCATCGTCTCAATGCCCAGCGACAGCGGGGTCACGTCCAGCAGCAGCACGTCCTTGACATCGCCGCCCAGCACGCCGCCCTGGATCGCAGCGCCCAGCGCAACACATTCATCGGGGTTGATGCCCTTGAACGGGTCCTTGCCCGTGATGCGCTTGACTGCATCCTGCACGGCGGGAATACGCGTGGAGCCGCCGACCAGAATCACCTTGTCAATCTGCGAGGCGGACAGGCCGGCATCCTTGAGCGCCTGCTGCATCGGCTTGATCGTGTCGTCGACCAAGTCGCGGGTCAGCTCGTCGAACTTGGCGCGGGTCAGCGTCATGTCCAGGTGCTTGGGGCCGTTGGCATCGGCAGTGATGAACGGCAGGTTGATGCTCGCGGTCATCACGCCGGACAGTTCGACCTTCGCCTTCTCGGACGCTTCCTTTAGGCGCTGCAGGGCCATGCGGTCCTTGCGCAGGTCCACGCCGTCGCTCTTCTTGAACGCGTCGGCGATGTAATCAATCACGCGCTGATCAAAGTCGTCGCCGCCCAGGCGGGTGTTGCCGTTGGTGGCCAGCACCTCGAACACGCCGTCGCCGATCTCCAGGATCGACACGTCGAACGTGCCGCCGCCCAGGTCGTACACCAGAATCTTCTGGCTGCCCTGCTTATCCAGGCCGTAGGCGAGCGACGCCGCGGTCGGCTCGTTGATGATGCGGAGCACTTCCAGGCCCGCGATGCGGCCCGCGTCCTTGGTGGCCTGGCGCTGGCTGTCGTTGAAGTATGCCGGCACGGTGATGACGGCCTGCGAGACGGTCTGGCCCAGGTACGCTTCGGCGTCCGCCTTCAGCTTCTGCAGAATAAATGCGGAAATCTCCTGCGGCGTGTACGTCTTGCCGTCGATGTTGACTTTATGGGAAGAGCCCATCTCGCGCTTGATGGAGCTGATGGTGCGGTCGGGGTTGGTGACCGCCTGGCGCTTGGCTACCTGGCCAACCAGGCGCTCGCCCTCTTTGGTGAAGGCCACGACGGACGGCGTGGTACGGCCGCCCTCCGCATTGGCGATGACAACGGCCTCGCCGCCTTCCATGACGGCGACGCAGGAATTGGTGGTGCCCAGGTCGATACCGATAATCTTGCTCATAGGTCTTATTTCCTCCTCTTATTTCAAAAAAGCTTATTGCTGTGGTGATCTATGTAAACGCGGCCGGCCATTACGCCGTCGCGACCACGCGCACCATCGCATGGCGAATCACGCGGTTTTGGGTCTTATACCCCTTTTGCAGCACCGTGCACACGGTACCCGGCTCCCCTTCGGACGGATCGGCCTGCATCACGGCGTTCTCCAGCTCCGGGTCGAACGGCTCGCCCACGCGGTCGATGACGGTGACACCCCGCTTTGCCAGCAGGTCCATCATCTGGCGGTACACCATCTCCACGCCATCGCGCATCGGGGTCTTTTCCTTCTCGGCGGAGAGCGCCCTCTCCAGGTTGTCGATGACGGGCAACATCAGCGCGATGGTTTCCCGCGCGCCGTCGTCCCACGCCTCGCTTCGGACAGCGTTGTTGCGGCGGCGGAAGTTCTCAAACTCGGCCTTCATGCGCTGCGCCATATCCAGGTACTCATCGCGTTCGCGTTCTATGGCCTCCAGGCGCAATACCAGCGCCTCCACCGGCGTAGGCTCGGTAACCTCTACCGGCGTTTCCCTCTCCATATCGGGGGTGTTGTCGATCGGTTGCATTGTTCTTTCCCTTCTTCCTTCACTACGGCTGCGGCCCCGCGTCGCGAAGCAGCTCCGCCAGCGCCTTGCCCATATAATCAAGCACCGGAATGACCCGCGCATACTGCATGCGGGTGGGGCCTATAACCCCGATGGTTCCGGTGGTTTCATCGCCGATGCGATAGGTCATTGACACAATTGAGCACTCGCTCGTCTCCGGCATGCCGGTTTCATCACCGATACGGATGGTGAACGCCATCTTCGGCGCCGCCTGCATCAGGCGCAGCAGCTTGTCACGCGTCTCCAGCACACCCAGCACCGCGCGGGCCTTTTCGGCATCGGAATACTCGGGATAGTGCAGCAGGTTGCTCCGCCCGCCGACGACAATATCCTTCGCGCCCGGGCTTGACTGCTCCACCGCCTCCAGCACGCCGCGCAGCACCTGCCGGTGCGCCTCGAACGCCTCGCCGATTTCCGCGAGCTTGCCGCGCACCTCTTCCATGGTAAGCCCGGCGAGCTGCTCGGTGAGCATCTTGCTGATCTCGTGCAGGTGATCGGCCGTCAGCTGGCCGTCCACGTGGATCAGCGCGTCCTTGATGATGCCTGTGTCAGTCACCATCACCAGCAGTGCCGCGTTCTCGGTCACCGGAACAAGCTGCACCCGGCGCACCCGCACCGACTGCGCCCTGGGCGTGGTGACGACCGCGGTGTAGCGCGTCACGTCCGAGATGGCCTGCGCCGCACTGGCGATGACATCCTCCACCTGGCGCGCGCGCCGGTCAAAGTGTACGCGGAGCCGCCTGGCTTCATCCGCCGGCAGCGGGTTCTGACCTTGCAGCAGGTTTTCCACATACAGCCGGTATGCCTTCACCGACGGGATGCGCCCCGCCGAGGTGTGCGGCTGGTCCAAATAGCCCAGCTCTTCCAGGTCGCTCATCTCGTTGCGGATGGTTGCGGAGGACAGGCCGCCGATCTCATGCCGCTTGGAAATGGTGCGCGAACCGACGGGCATGGCTGTCATGATGTAGTCATCGATGATGGCCATCAGGATGCGGGTTTTTCGCTCATCCATCTGCACAGTGCGCGCCTCCTTTCCGGGTTGTTAGCACTCTTGCTCTTCGAGTGCTAACCAACGGTCACAGAATATCATGTTTGACATTCTTTGTCAATAGTGTTGAGGGGGTGAATCAAGTTTTCCCGGATTGTTCATTTTTTATCTGAAATTAACCGGTAAGAAAAAGCGGGAGCCTCTTTCGAGACCCCGCCGTTGCGTTTGTTTATTCGATGGGTGTCAGTCCGCAGCGCCTGACAGCACCTTGCCCAGCTGCTCGGCAATCGCCGTGTAGTCAGCCTGGAGTTCTTCCCTGGCGGTCTTCCACGCGGCGCGCTGCTCTTCGGTTAGCGAACGGGTGGAAATTCTTGACACGGCGTTTACCTTCGCGCTAAGCAGCACGTCGGCCTCAATCTGGGTCAGCAGTCCCTGGGCAACGAGATCCGAAAGCGCCGCCGCGCGTTCTTCGCTGGTGCCGGCCATCGCCTGCTGCAGCGCCTTGTACTGGCCGATGGTGAGGTTATCATAGTCGATATCCGAGGAGTTCGTGCTGATCGCAACGATGGATTCGCCTTCCAGTTCGGTCAGAAGCCCCTCGGCGACAAACCCGGCGATCGCGTCACGCAGTTCGGCTCCGCTCTTGGTCAGCGCTTCCTGCAGCTCAATGTTCTTGGCCAGCGTCCACTGCATGGTGTCGATGTTCGAGGCGATCTGAGTGTAGTTCGCCATCAGGTGGTACGCGTCCAGCTCGGCCTGCGCCAGAATGCCGGCCGCCGCCAGCTTCGCCAGATACGCTTCATAGGCAGCGTCCTTGTCCGTCTGCGCCTGCTCAACGGCCAGCTGCTGTTCCTCGGTCAATACGGCCTTGGTCACATGGCGGACCACTGTCCGCGCGCCTGCGATCGCTTTGCCAGCACCGTCGCGCACGCTGGTAATCACTTTCGTCGCCGTTGTTTCCGTATCGGCCGTCTCCTCTGCCGCGGTCACCTCTGCCACCGCCGCGGGCGCTTCCGTCGCGGTCGATTCCGCCATCACCGGCAGTGCCGACATGCTGAGCATCAGCGCGCACAGCGCTAACGCCAGTAACTTTTGTTTCTTAACCATCCTATCACTCTCCCTTGTTATTTTCCTTTGGGTGAGATCAGGATACTTGGTAAATGTTGCCTGGATATGACTAAATTGTAAACTCATAAAAGATATTCACGCCATCAGTTCCACCATCACCCGGTTCTGCAAATCCAGGCCGCGCCGGGTGAGCCATACATGTTCGTCATCCCATTCCATCAGGCCCTGATGGCGCAGCTTGTGCAGCTTTTCCTTATAGGTGTCGTATACCGCCTGCTCGCCCCACTCGACGCCCTCCACCAACCGCAGCCCCAGCATCAGCCGCTCAAAGCGGATATCCTCCTCCGTCAGGCGGGTTTCCTCCTCCCGCTTTCCGGCAAGGTACCCTTCAATGTCGCGCGCGTTCCCCCAGCAGAAATTCCCGATCAGCGAGTGCGCCGCACAGCCGATGCCCAGATACTCCCGCCGGAGCCAATACCCCAGGTTGTGCCGGCACTCGTACCCCGGCTTCGCGTAATTCGATATCTCGTAGCGCGCGAGGCCCGCATCCTCCGCCATCCACAGCGTGTCGTCGGCCATCTCGGCCAGCGCGTCCTCGCTGGGCAGCAACTCCGCCTTCTGCGCATACCGCTCATAAAATGGCGTGCCCTCCTCTAGGATCAGGCTGTACATCGACAGGTGTTCCGGCGACAACGCCAGTGCCGCGTCAATCGTCGCGCGGAAATCCGCAGGCGTCTGACCTGGCAACCCGTACATCAAGTCCAAATTGATATTCTCAAACCCCGCGGCGCGCGCGGCATAAACCGCCTCCTGCACATCCACCCAACGGTGAATGCGCCCCATCCCCGCCAGCAGATGATCCTGCATTGCCTGTGCGCCGAGCGAAAGCCGGTTCACGCCCGCCTCCCGCAGCGCCGAAAGCGCAGCCTTATCCACCGTGCCAGGGTTCGCCTCCACACTGATCTCCGCGTCCCCGGCCACATCAAACCGCAGCCGTGCCTCCATAAGCAACTCCAGCAGCATCTCCACTGGCAACGCCGTAGGCGTCCCGCCGCCAAAAAAAACGGTTCCCACCGAAAGCCCGGCGGCCCGCTCCATCTCGCCTTTCATCGCGTCCACAACAGCCCGCCACTGGCGCTCCTGTCCCGGATACGAAGCAAAATCGCAGTAATCGCACTTACTCCTGCAAAAAGGAATGTGCAGGTAAAGTCCAGCAGCCATAGGCACCTCCTGTAGAAGGGGGACGGGGGAACGCTGGGGGACGCTGTCCCCCAGACCCCCTGCAAAGGGCCTTGCCCTTTGGAAACCCAACATTTCGCCTGCGAGCGGGAGGAGATATTATCAGTCTCATTGCTGAACCCTACCCGCCCGCAGGCGAAATGTCGGAGGTCCAGGAGGCTGGCCTCCTGGCGTTCCTTTTCGTTCCCCGTCAATCCATCTTCAACACCGTCATGAACGCATCGCTCGGCACTTCAACCGAACCCACCTGGCGCATGCGCTTCTTGCCCTCTTTCTGCTTCTCCAGCAGCTTCTTTTTGCGGGAGATGTCGCCGCCGTAGCACTTGGCCAGAACGTCCTTGCGGACGGCCTTGACGGTCTCGCGGGCGATGACCTTGCCGCCGATCGCGGCCTGGATCGGTATCTCGAACTGCTGGCGCGGAATGACGTCCTTGAGCTTTTCGGCAATGTTGCGGCCGCGCGCGTAGGCGCGCTCACGGTGGATGATCATCGACAGCGCGTCGCAGACTTCGCCGTTGAGTAGGAAATCCAGCTTGACAAGGTCGCTCGCCTCGTAGCCTCTCAGCTCGTAGTCCAGCGACGCGTAGCCGCGCGAGCGGGACTTGAGCTGGTCGAAGAAATCGAAGATGATCTCGTTGAGCGGCATCTCATAGCGCAGCACCACGCGACTGCCCTCGTACTGCATGTCCTTGAATATGCCTCGCTTTTGCTGGCACAGCTCCATCAGCGCGCCGACAAACTCCTGCGGCGTGTGGATGTGCGCCAGCACGAACGGCTCGCGCATCTCCGCGATGCTGGATACATCGGGCAGGTTTGTCGGGTTGTCGATGGTCAGCGTCTCGCCATCGATGCGGGTCAGCTCGTAGATGACGCTGGGCGCGGTCGTGATCAGGTCAAGGTCAAACTCGCGCTCCAACCGGGTCTGGATGATTTCCATGTGCAGAAGGCCCAGGAATCCGCAGCGGAAACCGTAGCCTAGCGCAACGGATGTCTCGGGTTCGAACGTCAGCGAAGCGTCGTTGAGGCGCAGCTTGTCCAGCGCGTCGCGTAGCGCTTCATAGTCCGCGCCGTCGGCCGGGTAGATGCCGCAGAAGACCATCGGGTTCACTTGGCGGTAACCGGGCAGCGGCGCCTTGGCCTGGCGCTCATCGTCGGTGATCGTATCGCCCACGCGCGTATCGCGCACGTCCTTGATTGACGCGGCGATATACCCGACATCGCCCGGGCGCAGCGCTTCCATCGCCGTGTAGCCGGGCTTGAACGACCCAACCTCTACAGCGTCAAACGTCGCGCCGCTGGCCATCATGCGGATGCGCGTGCCGGCCTTCACCTCGCCCTGCATCACGCGGACGTAACAGATCGCGCCGCGGTAGTTATCATAGAAGGAGTCAAACACCAGCGCCTGCAGCGGCGCGTCCTCGTCGCCCTTGGGCGGCGGTACGTTCTTGACCACTGCCTCCAGCACGTCCTCGATGCCGATGCCCATCTTCGCGCTGACCAGCGGCGCTTCGGACGCGTCCAGCCCGATCACCTCTTCGATCTCCTTGCGCACAACCTCCGGCTGCGCCGATGCCAGGTCAATCTTGTTGATCACCGGGATGATCTCCAGGTTATGGTCCAGCGCCATATAAACGTTGGCGAGCGTCTGCGCCTCAATGCCCTGCGTGGCATCCACCACCAGCAGCGCACCCTCGCACGCCGCCAGCGCGCGGGAGACTTCGTAGGCAAATTCGACATGGCCGGGCGTGTCGATCAGGTTCAGCGTATAGGTTATGCCATCCTTCGCCGTATAGGTCATGCGCACGGCCTTGGACTTGATGGTGATGCCGCGCTCGCGCTCCAGCTCCATGCTGTCCAGGATCTGCTCCACCATCTCCCGCTTCTGAAACACACCGGTCGCCTCCAGCAGGCGGTCGGCCAGCGTGCTCTTGCCGTGGTCGATGTGCGCAATGATGCAGAAATTTCGAATATGTTCAAGCCTTTCGGACATCGTCATTCCTCCGCGTTGCAAATTCACTTCATGATAATGGAAGCAAGGCAAAAATGCAAGGGGAATGCGGGCGGTTTCTCACCCCGCGCCCCCTACTGGAATATCTTGTAACGTTCAGAAAGGGAGGGTTAGCCTATGGAGAACTTGGACAATTCGTTTTTTCTGCCGGCGCAAGAACCGGGAGGAACCGTCGCCCAGTGCCCCGATATCTATGTAGTGCAGCCTGGGGATACATACGCCCTCATCGCCGAGAAGCTCGGCGTCAGTGTGGATGCGCTCATGGCGCTCAACCCTGAAGTCGATCCGCAGGACATACTGATCGACCAGTTCCTGTGCATTCCGCTGCAAAGCCCGGGCGCGAATTTCGACCCCGGCGCGCAGGACCGTCCGGAAGCGAGTACGACGTTTGCGGAAATGCAGATCGCCACAGAGCCGCCCGCTGCCCAAGAAACGATGGCCGTGGCCGAACCGACGCTGGCCGCCGAAACGCTGGCCGTTGATGAATCGCCGGTCTCCACGGAAGAGGCAACCGAAGAAGCCATGATGAACATCGACAGCCCCTCCACAAGAACCTGCCCGTCCAACTACTCGCGCGTTACCGTGCCCTACGGCTGGGACTACGGCAACATCCTGATCCGCTACGGCGTCTCCTATGAGGCGTTGCAAAGCGCCAACCCCGGCGTGAACATCGCCCAGATCTACCCGGGCCTGAGCATCTGCGTGCCGCCGCCCGCCAGTACCGGCGCGTTTGCCGGCGGCTGGGGCTATACTATGCGCGGAAACGATTCGCTGGATTCAGTCGCCCGTCGCTTCAACACGACGGTCAACGCACTGCTGCGCGCCAACCCCGCGATGGCTCCGCAGGACTTTATTGCCGGGCGAAGCATCTCGGTGTAAGGGACGCTGGCCAAGAGGACGATGAGGACGGAGGAACG
>JAVBQK010000093.1:0-6458 GCA_031549105.1 Eubacteriales bacterium | reverse complement strand
TACCGCCATCGGCGCGGTTTCCAGAAAGCTGCTTTACACCATCTTCGCTATCCTCAAGTCCGGCCAGCAGTATATCCCTCAAATCCGTGCGTCCGAGCGTTTTCTCCCTTCAACCCCCTCTTGACGTTTCATAGCTGGTCTCTCCTACTTTTATATTACGCGTTGGCCTCGCCCCAGCGGATGCAGGTGGAGGCCCACACATAGCCGATGCCCGCGGCGATCAGCGTGACCACTGTGCCGTCCGTGATCTTTCCGGACTCCAGGCCCAGCGCGATCTGTAGAATCTGGTCCACCTGGCCGATGTGGCCGTAGTTCTCCAGGTACGTCGTCTGCTCCGGCGTGAGGCCCAGCTCCGCCACCATTGCGTTGTGCTGGCTGCGCTTGAAATGCAGGATGCCGAGGTAGCCGATATCTGCCCGGGTGAGACCGCCGGATTTCCGCAGGGACTCGTCGATGCACTTGTACCAGTTGGGAATGGAGACTTCGTTCAGGCGATCCTTCATGTGCTTGGCGTTCAGCAGCCGGAGTGATCTATAGCCCTCGCCGACATTTTCGGGCGTAAAGGGCTTTGCGATGCCGCCGATTTCCACCCCGGCGTCGCGCGCCATGCTGCCGTCACCGATCAAATGGGAGCCAAGCACCTCGTTGCGGCCCAGGTCCTTCTGGAGGATCAGTGCGCCGCCGCCTGCCGCGAGGTTATACATCATCGACATGTCCTTGTCGGTGTAGTCCACAAAATCGCCGTTGCGGTAACCGCCGACGATCATCACGGTCTTGATTTCATCGTCCGCGATCAGCATGTCTTTGGCCATCTTGATCGCCGCGCAGGTGGTGCAGCAGCGGTTTTGCACATCAATGCCCCAGGCGTTCACCGCGCCGATGGCGTCCTGGATGTACGTGGCCGAGGTGGTCAGCGGGTATTCCTTCCACTCCTCGCCGATGCAGAGGATGACGTCAATCTCTTTGGGATCAAGCCCTGTGCGCCGTAGTGCGTCCTGCGCGGCATACACGCCCATTGCCTGCGTGCCGTCACCTTCGCCGGGAATGGGCTTTTGCACAACGCCGAGCTTATCGCGCACCGCGTCCTCGGACCAGAAGCCACCCGTCGCCTCAGAGATTTCCTTCGCGGTCATGACCTTTGCGGGCAGGTAGATTCCGTAGCCCAGAACGCCTGCGGTATGGGGCATGTTGCCAACTCCCTTCCGTGTATAAAAGGTCTGATTTTGCAATATGACAAGTGTGTCATTTTTGCGCTAGTATAGCATATCATTTCCAGAAATTCAATCATTTGCACAAAAAAGTTATTGCATCCATTCTGGAGCATCTGATCGGATGGCATACTATTATAGGCTGAACAAATAAACGAAATGCCTGCTCTTTATTCGTTCTTGACAAGACTTTCCTCAACCGCTATAATCAAGAAAACACCTGCGTGCAAGAATGACAAACTTGTCACAATATTCCTCATGAGCACGATTTACCTATACAACAGCCTACCTACCGCATAGGAAAGGAAGAACGAGGAATGGTTGCATTTTTCCAGAATATCGTTGGAGGCGTTGAGACCGGCAGCATGTACGCGCTGGCGGCGATGGGGCTTGTCCTCATCTACCAGACATCCAAGATCAACAACTTTTCGCAGGGCACGCTGGGCATGTTCAATGCCTTTTTCTGTGTGACGCTGACGCGCGCGGGCTTTCCGCTGCTGTGGGCGATCGTGGTGGCGCTATGCTTTGCGATGCTGCTGGGTGCGCTGATCGACTCGCTGCTAATCAGCCGGGTGAAGAACATCACCCCGCTTGCGCGGCAGATGATCACTTTGGGCCTGATTATGGTGTTCCAGGGCCTCGCCCCGATGATCTATGGCACCAACCCTTACTCGTTCAGCAAGATGATCGCCGCGCCCGCGCTGGACATTGGCGGCGTGAAGGTGCTGCCCAACTCCTTTTTAATCATTGGCATGACCTGCGGGATCATGCTGCTGCTGTACTTCTTCCTGGAAAGGAGCAAGTGGGGCCTCGCGGTGCGCGTCACGGCATCGAACCCCACCACCGCCAAGCTCATGGGCGTGCCCACCAAGGTGGTCACCATGGGCGCGTGGGCGGTTGCCACCGCGCTGGGCTGCCTATCCGCGCTGATGGTCGCCCCGCTCACCAACATCAACGTATCGATGATGGAGGGCATCCACCTCAACTCGTTCATCGCGTCGGTGCTCGGTGGCTTCCAGACGTTCTACGGGCCGATGGTCGGCGCGTTCATCATCGGCGTGGCAAACAACCTGATCGCCTATTACATCTCCTCCAAGTGGGCGCTGGCGATCCTGTACGCGTTCATTCTGCTGTTCATTGTCATCAGGCCCAACGGCCTGTTTGGCAAAAAGACCGTCAACAAGGTGTAGGGGGTGATGGCTGTGAAAAGCGCTCGCAAGGTCCTTGGAAGCAAATATCTTCAGTACACACTGGTTGGTGGGCTGTTCATCCTGCCGGTCATCCTGCCCGGTTTCTCCACGTCCTTCATCACCACGATGGGCGGCATTGTGTATCTGGCCATTGCGGGCATCGGGTACAATGTGCTGCTGGGGTTTTCCGGCCAGATTTCGCTGGGCCATGCGGCGTTCATGGGCCTTTCGGCATACATGTCCGCATACCTCACCCAACAGATGGGGATGGGTTTCCTGCCTTCGCTCGTCATCTCGGTAATCGCGCCGTTCCTGGTGGGGCTTTTGCTCGGCGCCATCGCGGTGCGGCTGCAGGGATTCTACCTGGCGATCGCAACGCTCGGCTTCGGCGAAATCCTGCGGCTGATCTTCATTGAGCTGGACTGGTTCACCGGTGGGTTTTCCGGCGCACGGGCCGCGTATCCCATCATCTTCGGCGTGAAGCTGACCAAGGACCAGACCTACATCGGCATGGTGGTGATGATGGTTCTGCTGCTGATGCTCGTGCACAACCTGCTCAACTCGCATTCCGGCCGCGCGCTGATCGCGATGAAATCCAGCCAACACGCCGCCCGGGCGATGGGCGTGAACCTCTTCAAGTACAAGCTGGTCGCGTTCTCCATCAGCTCCCTGTTCGCGGGGCTTGCAGGCGTGTGCTACGTTCACTTCATCCGCTATTCGGACCCCACGGTGTGGACGGCGATGCTCTCGCTGAACCTCATCGCGCAGGTGGTCATCGGCGGCACGGGGACCATTGCCGGGCCGGTCGTGGGCGCGGTAGTCCTACGCGGCCTGCCGGAACTGCTCAAGGCCGCGCCGGTCATCGGCAACCTAGCGGGCGTGCCCGTGCTCATTTCCGGCATTCTGATGATCATCATCCTGATGTTCTACTCCAAGGGGCTGATCTTTATCCCATCCAGCCTTATCGCCTTCGTGAAGAAACGCCGTGGAAAGCGCAGCGCCCAGAAGTCCGGGCGCAAGGAGGTGTGACAGTGGCAAACGTACTGACCATTGACCATCTGTCCATCAGCTTCGGCGGCCTCAAGGCCGTGGATGATTTGAGTTTCACCATTGAACGCGGGCAGATTTATGGCCTCATCGGTCCCAACGGCGCGGGGAAGACCACGGTGTTTAACTGCATCACGCAGTTTTACAAGGCCGACAAGGGCGGCATCCTCTTTACCGATAAGGAAGGCAAGCAACACGACCTGACGAAACTCCCCGTGCACAAGATCATCCGGCTGGGGCTGGTGCGCACGTTCCAGAACGTGGAGGTCATCAGGGAACTGACGGTGATCGATAACCTGCTGCTGGGTGCGCATTCGCAGTTTACCGCGGGCGTCGCGGCGGATATGCTCCGCCTGCCCTGGGCGCGCAAGCAGGAAAAGCAAAAGCGCGAGAAGGAGCTGGAGGTGCTCCGCTACATCGGCCTGGAGCATCTGGCATACGAGCTGGCGGCGGCGCAGCCCTACGGCGTGCTGAAGCTCATTGAGCTAGGCCGTACGCTGCTGTGCAACCCCAGCCTGATCATTCTGGATGAACCGGCGGCGGGCCTGAACGAAACCGAAACCCTGGCGCTGATGGAGCTGATCCGCCGCGTCAGCCGCGATTACGACTGCTCGGTGCTGCTGGTGGAGCACGACATGCGCCTGGTGATGGGCATCTGCGACCGCATTTGCGCCATTTCCTTCGGCAAAAAACTGGCCGAGGGCACGGCGGCGGACATTCAGCACAACCAGGCTGTGCAGGATGCCTACCTTGGAAAGGAGGAGGAATGATGGCGGACCGCGCGCAGGCGCCTAACAAGGATGTGGCGCTTAATCTCCAGAACCTTTCCGTGTCCTACGGCAGGATTGAGGCGCTGAAGGCCGTCAATCTCCGGCTGAACCAGGGCGAGATCGTGGCGCTGCTCGGCGCGAACGGCGCGGGCAAGTCCACTACGCTCAAGGCCATCTCCGGGCTGGTGGAACCGGCCGCCGGGACGATCGCCACCTATGGTGAAACCATCAGCGGCATGGCCCCGGAAAAGATTGTCAAGAAGGGAATCATCCAGGCCCCCGAAGGGCGGCAGATTTTCTTCGACCTGACGGTGGAGGAGAACCTGCTGATCGGTGGATTCACGGCCCCGAGCAAGGCCGAGCAACAGCGCCGCATTGAAGGGGTATACCAGTACTTCCCCCGGCTGAAGGAGCGCACGCGCCAGGTGGCGGGCACGCTTTCCGGCGGTGAACAGCAGATGCTGGCGATCGGGCGTGCGCTGATGGCGGCCCCGAAGGTGCTGCTGCTGGATGAACCGTCGCTGGGCCTTGCCCCGCTGATTGTGCAGACGATCTTTGAGATCGTGAAGGCGCTGAACCAGGCCGGCGCGACCATTCTGCTGGTGGAGCAGAACGCGAAGCAGTCCCTTAAAATCGCGCACTACGCGTATGTGCTGGAAGTAGGCACCATTTCCATGGAGGGCGTGCCCGAAAAACTGCTGGCCGATCCCCGGATTGTAGAGGCGTACCTTGGCAAGAAGGGATAAAAACCCCGTGATAGTTCCCTGAATACAGGGATCTACATAAACGACAAGGAGGACACAGGTACTATGAAGAAAAGTCTTTCCATGCTGCTCACGCTGATTTTGGCAGCCGGTCTGCTCCTGGTGCCCATGGGCGCGCTTGCGGCCGATGCGCAGGGCGTAACCGACACATCCGTGCTCGTCGCCAACTCTATCGCCGTTTCCGGTGCGTATGCGCCGGTCGGCATCCCGTTCAAGCTGGGCATCGAAGCGTACTTCAAGATGGTCAACGAAGGCGGCGGCATCAATGGCCGCACCATCAACTACATTCACAAGGACGATGAGTTCTCCCCCGAAAAGGGCAAGGCCGCGTTCGAACAGTTCCTCTATGATGACAAAGTGTTTGCGATCGTCGGCCACTTCGGCACCCCGGTCGTCGCCGCGACGCTGGACGACATGAAGGAAGCGGGCATCCCCACGATGTACTATGCTACCGGCATCGGCCAGCTCTACCAGGCGAAGGCGGAGGGCAATGACCGCTCCTCCATGCCGATCCAACCGATCTACACCACCGAGGGCGAAGTCATGATCGCCTATGCGAAGGGCCACTTCGGCGCAGCCAAGGTGGGTGTCGTATACACGAACGACGACGCGGGCAAGTCGCTCCTGAAGGGCGTGGAGACCGCAGCGAAGGAATACGGCATTGAGCTGGTGATCGAATCCATTCAGGCGGGCGCGACCGACGCCACCGCGCAGGTTGCCAAGGTGAAGGATTGCGACCTCATCATCGGCGCGATGATCCAGGCCACGCTGCCCGTGCTGATCAAGGAAATGGAAAAGCAGGACGTCATGAAGCCCGTCGTCACCACCTACGTCAACGTGTCCGCCACCATTACCCAGGCGAACGCCGAGCACGTGCAGAAACTGATGCACACCGAAGAGGCCGGCATCTACGGCCTTGGCTGGGTGAACATCGATGTGACGGCCGAAGAGTACATCAACTTTGACAAGTATATCCGCGAAGTGGGCGCGACCGATGCGGAGATCAACGCCTACGCCATGACCGGCTGGATCGCCGCGAGTTCCTTCTGCCAGGGCCTGTCCCGCGTGCCCGCGGATGCCGACCTGACCTGGGAAGCATACATCGACGCCGTCGAGTCCGCGCCGATCAAGAACCCCTTCGGCGGCGAGGTCAACTTCGCGGATGGCCAGCGCATGGGCACCACGGAAATGAACCTGTCCCGCATGGACGACAAGGAGGCTTCCGGCTGGAGGCTGATCATTCCGATCACCAGCATCTCGGAAATCCTGGCCGAGACGAAGTAAGGGCTATAGCAGCAAAGAAGGGCGCCGCAAGAAACGGAGAACGCTGGGACGCTGTCCCAGACCCTGCCAAAGGGGCTTACCCCTCTGGACTCCCGGCATTTCGCCTCACGGCGGGTGGGTTATATATCCCTCCCGCCCGCAGGCGAAATGTTGGGTTTCCAAAGGGCCTTGCCCTTTGGTGGGGATCCAAGGGGC
>JAVBQK010000144.1:0-6170 GCA_031549105.1 Eubacteriales bacterium | reverse complement strand
CTTCTGGAAGGATTCGTCCGTCACGCCCTTGACGATGAAGTCTGTGATGGATTCCTTCATGAAGGTCTCAATCGCCGTGAATAGGCGGAGAATCTCCAGCGCATCATCGGTATTCGGCTTCACCAGGTTTTGCAGGTACTGGAAGGATTTTGCTTCCAGCACGCCGGCTTCTTCATACGCCTTGCTGTACTCGTAGCGCTCCACGCGGTGCGGGGGCATCTTGTAGATTTCGAAGTAGTAGTCGCCCGGCGCGAAGAACTGGCCGTGGTATACCGGCACGTAGTTGTACAGTCCATTGTTCTCAGGAATGTAAACGATCTCGTACTTGCCGTCTTCGTTGATCTTCATGGTGTCTTCGATCGGGCCGTCGCCGCCGATGGGGCCGTTGACGCTTTCCATCATGATCTCGGTTTCAAACTGCGCATCCAGCCAGCGCAGCGTCTCGGGCACATGCTTGTTGGCGATGGTGAGCGACGCGCCGTACGTGGGGATCTCCAGGATGCGCGGCACCTGCACGTCGTATCCCTCAGCCTTCGGCGGCAGGATGGAGACGAACTGCTCCACGATTTCCGGCTGCAGCGCTGTATTGATCAGGCGCAGGTACGTGGTGTAGCCGTTGATGCCGCTGTTCATCTTGGTGCCCCAGAGGTTGGAATCCTGCGTGAGGGCTTCGGGGTCCATTAGGCCTTCGGCATACAGTGTGTGCAGCCATTCACACGCGGCGCGGAAGCCGGGCGCATAGCCGGGGAAGTACACCTGGTCATTGGCGTCGATGCACGCGTAAACGAAGCGCTGCAGCGGCACGCCGAAGCTGGCAAAGTGGGTGTAGACGCCCTGGGTCTGGTGGATCAGGTCGGCGGCGTTCATCGGCACTTCGTCGGCGATGCCGTTGCCGTTGGGGTCGCCGTTCTTGAACGCGCGAAGCACTTCGGTCAGCTCATCGATCGTGGTGGGGACTTCCAGACCCAGCTTGTCCAACCACGCTTTGTTGATGAAGAAGTTGCCATCATGGTTGACGTTCTGCGCCGTCAGGTTGCCAATGTAGTAGGTCTTGCCATCGGACGACGGGATGGACGCATTGGCATTGTTCATCTGCAGGCGGCTGTAATAGTTGGGCATGTACTGCGGGATCAGGTCATCCAGCGGGATCAGGATGCCCTGCGTGACGCCGTATTCCTCAATGTCCATCCGCGCCGAGCGCAGGATCATATCCGGATAGTCGCCGGACGCGAACATCAGGTTCAGCTTGATGTCCCAGTCGCCGTCCTTGACGGGCTCAAACTCTACGTGGATGTTGGTCTTCTCCTCCAGTTGCTGGTAGAACCACAGGGTGTCAAAGTCCATCTGCTGATTCTCGAGCTGGTACTGGAACGCGGTGAGGGTAATCTTTTCATTGACGATCGGGTAGCCTTCGGCGTTCATGTCCGCGAGCGCGGAAACGCCGAGCGCGCTTGCCAGCAGCAGCGCCGCCAGCAGCAAGGAAACCAGTTTCTTCATGTCATGTACCCCTTTCCTTTTTTCATAGAAGCCCTTGCGGACTTTACGAACCCGTTAAGCCAAACCCGTTAGCCCTTGATGGAACCGATCATTACGCCCTTGACGAAGTACTTCTGCATGAACACGTATAGCAGCACCGCGGGGCCTGTGGAAACGACAATGCAGCAGTATTTGGCGACCTCGGCCTTGCGCAGCGCGTCGGTCATGCCCTTGACATCGTCGGCGTAGGCACTGAAGAACGCGTCGCTGGAGGTGCTGGAGGTGAGCGTGGCGAGCACCTCGCGCAGGATGGTTTGCAGCGGCAGTTTCGCCCGGTCGCGGATGTAAACCAGCGCGGTAAAGTAATCGTTCCAGCGGGCGACGCCGTAGTAAACGCTCAGCACCGCGATGATTGTACCGGACAGCGGCAGCACCACCCGGACAAAATAGATAAAGTGGTTGGCCCCGTCCATTACTGCCGCTTCATACAGTTCATTGGGCACGGTGGAGGAAATGTACGTCCTGGCGACCATCAGATTCCAGACGGAGACGCAGTTGATGATGATCATGATGGTGCGCGTGTTGTACAGGCCCAGGTTTCGCATCATCAGGAACGTCGGGATCAGGCCGCCTGAGAAGAACATGGTGAAGACGATCACGAAATTGATCAGGCCCTTGCCGATGAACTTGCGGCTGAGCGCGTAGGCAGCCATCAGCGTGACGACGACGCTCAGCGATGAACCGGCCACGGTGTAGAAGATGGCGTTCAGGTACGAGTTCCACAGTTCCTTGTGCTGGAACACCGCCTCATAGCCCATCAGCGAAAAGTCTTTGGGCCAGAAGAGCACCTTCCCCATGTTGACCGCATCCGGATCGGAAACGGAAGCGATGAGGATCAGGTAGAGCGGGTAGAGGATGATGAACAGGAAGACGACCCAGAACGCCAGGTTGACGCGGTCAAAGATGCGGTCGCCGCGTGTGCGCTGTATTTTGATGCCGGGCGCCGTTTTGCTCAGGTTCAGATCCATCTGCCATCCCTCCTTAGAACAGGCTCGTCTCGCCCAGGCGGCGGGACACCCAGTTAACCGACATGATCATTGCAAAGTTGATGACATTGACGCACAGGCCGATCGCCGCGGTGTAGGAGAACTGCGCCTTGCCAAGGCCCATGGTATACACATAGGTGCCGATGATGTCCGACGTGGAGATGTTGCCCGATGTCTGCAGCAGCAGCGCCTTGTCGGTGTTGGAGCCGAGCAAGCTGCCGCAGTTGAGAATCAGCATCATCGTCGCGATGGGCAGCAGGTGCGGGATATCAATGTGCAGTATTTTCTGCCGCTTGGTCGCGCCGTCAATCGTAGCGGCCTCGTATATCTCCGGGTCGATCGCTGTCAGCGTGGCGATGTAGAGGATGGTGTTCCACCCCGCGTGCTGCCAGATGTCCGACCCGATGAACAGTGTGCGGAACCACCCGGGCTCAATCATGAAGAAGGTGGATTCCCCGCCAAGCGATACGACCACACGGTTGATGATGCCGTTCGCGGGTGACAGGAACAGGTACAGGATGCCCGCCATGACGACGGTGGAGATAAAATGCGGCACATAGATGGCCGTCTGCGTGAACTTCTTCAGGTGCGGGCGGTCGAACTGGTTGAGCATGATCGCCAGGAAAATGGGGATCGGGAAACCCCAGAGAAGGCCGAAGAGGTTTAGCAGGAAGGTATTGCGGAACAAGCGCCCGCAGTAGTAGGCGTTGAAGAAGTCCTGGAAATTTTTCAGCCCCACCCACTTGCTGCCGGTGATGCCGAATACCGCCTTGTAGTCGCGGAACGCAATCTGGATGCCGTAGAGCGGCAGGTAGAAAAAGATAAAGAAAAATACCAGCGCAGGGATCAGCAGCACATAAAGCTGCCAGTCGTTGCGCATACGCCGCCCCACCCTCTTCCAGTAAGGGGCACTGAAGAATGACGGCCCGTGAGCCCTGCGTCCCGGCAAATCCATAGGCGGTCGTTCCTTTCTGCTTGGGATGTGCAGAGCATAACACAGTTCAAATCAAATATAAATCGTCGAAAATTTCGCCTATATCGCATAAGAACGCTTTCTGGTATAAATAAGGCAAAGGAGGCCGGGCAAAGCGTCCGGAGAAAGAAAATGTTGCACCGAAGCGAAATTCAGATGCGCGATCCTTTTGTGTTCGTGGAAAATAATGCCTATTACCTTTTCGGGACGACCGACGCCAACTGCTGGCACGGGGAGCCTTCTGGGTTCGAAGCGTACCGCAGCCTCGACCTGGAAACGTTTGAACCGCTGGGCTGCGTGTTTGCTCCGTCCCCAGATTTCTGGGGAAAGGAAAATTTCTGGGCGCCGGAGCTGCATGCCTGGCGAGGCGCGTACTACCTGTTCGCGTCGTTCAAGGCGCCGAATCACCGCCGCGCGACGGCGATCCTCCGTGCGGAGAAGCCGCAAGGTCCGTTTGCACCGTGGGGCGCGCCGTTCGTGACGCCGCCGGAATGGGAATGCCTGGATGGCACGCTGCATGTGGATGCCGAGGACAAGCCCTGGCTGGTCTTCTGCCACGAGTGGGTGCAGGAAGGCGGTGGAACCCTCTGCGCTCGGCGGCTCAAGGAGGACCTTTCCGGTTCGGACGGCGACGCGGTGACGCTCTTCTCCGCTGCTGACGCACCATGGGCCAAGCGTATCCGCCATTCCAGCGGCATTGAGGGGTTTGTTACCGACGGCCCGTTCATGGTTTATCCCTCGCAGGGTGGTCTATGGATGCTTTGGAGCAGCATCTCGGACACCGGGTATGCGATTGGGCTGGCGATCAGCGAAAGCGGCAGCATCCTGGGCCCCTGGCGGCAGCAGGAGGAACCTGTCTTCCGGGGCGACGGCGGGCACGGCATGGTGTTCCGGGGGCTGGATGGGCAGCTGCGGCTTGCCATCCACACACCCAACAACACGCCGAACGAGCGGCCTATCTTCCTGCCGGTACGGGAGAGCGCTGAGGGGCTATCGCTGCTGTAAACGAGACTATCATGCGTCTATATAAATGAAAGGAGCCCCTTCCATGCAATGGATACATGTGCGCCTGGATGGCGCGGGTGGCGTCGCAATGTCCAAACCCGTACTTGAGTCGGTTTACGCCAGCGACCTGGAGTTTGAACCCGACGAGCGTCGGCAGACGATTCTGTCGGACGGCATGGTGGAGCTAGCGGTCACCCGCACGCCCTACATGGTGCATGCGAAGCTCAACCTGCCGCTATACGGCAACATCTGGGTAATGGCCGACAACCAGGGCCAGGGGTATGAAGGCGACTTTGTGGACTTTGTTACCGAGGCGATTCGTACCTACCTGTGGGAGGCGAAACGGCGCAGCGAGGGGTTGGTGTTGCCACCCGAGGCGCAGGCTCACCTGGACGCGGCCGAGGAGTTCGCCCACTTGGCAGACCGTGGCAACACCACCGCCGAAAACCGGCTCTACGCGTTGTCCCACGCCATCTATGCCGCTGAGGCCGCACTGCATACGCGTGCACAGGCGCAGGCCTTTGCTGGTCCGCGCGCCGACCTGCGGCTGGGCTGCAACTTTTCCAGGTTTACTTCCCCCGGTGCGCGCTACGCCAAGTACTTTGCACAGGCGTTTGACTTTGCGACGCTCCCGTTCTACCCATACCGCACCGTGCCCAAGGGGCGTGGGCAGTATGAGTATGGATACATTGACGCTGCGCTTGATTTTTTGGAGGGCAGTGGCATCACCGCCAAGGGCCATCCGCTCTGGTTTGGACACCAGGGTGTCAACCCGCCGTGGCTGTTTGGACAGTCGTTCGCTGATTTGCAGAAGGACGCGCGGGATATCGCGCTGCACCACGTAGGCGCATACAAGGGGCGCGTAAACATCTGGGACGCGATGAACGAGGCGCACGACTGGGCAAACTGCTTCGAACTGATGCAGCCACAGCTGCTGGAGCTGACTCGCACCACCTGCGACGCGCTGCGTGAGGCGAACCCTGATGCGACGTCGATCGTCAACATTTGCCTGCCGTTTGCTGAGTACGTCGCCGGTCGCTATGTCTGCTACGGCGCGCTGCCGGAGCGCGTGCGCTCGCCGCTCGCGTATTTCCGCGCGCTGCTGGATGCGGGCGTGGATTTTGATGTGGTGGGCATACAGCTTTACTTTCCGGCACGCGACATGGTGGCCGTTGACCGCATGTTGGATGTTTTCGCGTCGCTTGGCAAGCCGGTACACATCACCGAGATGGGCGTCAACGGCGGCACACGCGGTAAGGCGGGCGCTACGGGCAGCAACTGGCCGCAGCTATCTATGTCGGAAGGTACATGGCACGGTGGCTGGAGCGAGCGCACGCAGGCCGACTGGATGGAGCAGTTCTACACGCTGTCTGCCGCGCGGCCGGAGATCAAGGCGCTGACGTGGTGGGATTTCATTGAGCCATCGTTCTCCGGCAACGGTGCGTTCCTCTACGAGGATGAGAACCCGCGCGAGATATTCTTCCGACTGCTGGCGCTGAAAAAGCGGATTGTGCGGGGAAAGGCGTAATCCCCAAAAAGAAAGCGACCGATGGGACAGACCATCGGTCGCTTTTCCTGCTCAGTCGATCAGCTCCAGCACCTTCAGGCTGGTCTCCTGCCAACAGGCCACTACAACGCCGAAATCCATCCGGCAGAGGTAATCCACCACC
>JAVBQK010000184.1:0-39868 GCA_031549105.1 Eubacteriales bacterium | reverse complement strand
GTCGTCTGTCGCGGCGCGGCGCGCGGCGCCCCGCCCCCCGCGCCCCCCCCCCCCCCCCCCCCCCCCCCCCCCCCCGTTCTCCGTTCCTACCTCCGCCATCCCTTCCCCGTCGTTCCTTCGTTCCCTTACTTCGCCGCCAGCTTCTTGTACACTTCCAGACGCTTGGCTGCTTCCTTCTCCGCGTCGACGAACAGTGTCTCGGCGGCCTCGGGGAACTGCTTGAGCAGGGTCTGGTAGCGCACTTCGCTGCGGATGAACTCCTGGTAGCTCGCGGTCGGCTCCTTGCTGTCGATCGTGAGCGGGCTTTCCTCGTTGAGCGGGTTGTAACGGTACAGCGGCCAGTAACCGGCTTCTACCGCACGCTTTTCTTCCAGCTGCGTCGCGCCCATGTTGATGCCATGGTTGATGCACGGCGAGTAGGCGATGATCAGCGACGGGCCCGGATACGCCTCGGCCTCGTTAACCGCCTTGAGCAGCTGCGCCTGGTTCGCGCCCATCGCGACGGAGGCTACGTACACATAGCCGTACGCCATTGCCATCAGGCCCAGGTCCTTCTTGCGGGTGCGCTTGCCGGCGGCCGCGAACTTCGCGACGGAGCCGGTCGGGGTTGCCTTGGACGCCTGACCGCCGGTGTTGGAGTACACCTCGGTGTCGAGCACCAGGATGTTGACATCAAGGCCCTGCGCCAGCACATGGTCCAGTCCGCCGTAGCCAATGTCGTATGCCCAGCCGTCGCCGCCGAAGGCCCAAACAGACTTCTTGACGAGCAGGTCCTTGTCCGCGTAGATTTCCTTTTCAAACGCTTCCATCTCGCAGCCGCAGTTCATGCAGCCTTCCAGGCAGGTAACGAGCTTCGCGGACGCTTCCTTGGAGGCCTCGGCGTTGTCGCGGCCAGCCAGCCATGCATCGCAGGCAGCCTTGCCCTCGTCCCATTCCTTCCACATATCGGCCAGCTTCTCGATCTTCGCGGCCAGATTATCACGCCGCTGCATCGTCGCCAGCTGCATGCCGAAGCTGAACTCAGCGTTATCTTCGAACAGGCTGTTCGCCCATGCCGGGCCCTGGCCCTTGTCGTTGACGCTGTAGGGGCAGGTCGGGGACGAGCCGCCGTAGATGGACGAGCAGCCGGTCGCGTTGCCGATCATCATCCGGTCGCCAAAGAGCTGGCTGAGCAGCTTGATGTACGGCGTCTCGCCGCAGCCGGCACACGCGCCGGAAAACTCGAATAGCGGGCGCAGGAACTGGCTGCCCTTCACCGTGGTGCGACTGACATCGATCGCGCAATCCGGCAGCTTCACGGCGTAGTTCCAGTTCGGTCCCTGGTCGGCCAGCTGGGACTCCAGAGACATCATCTCCAGCGCCTTCTGCTGCTTCTTACCCGGGCAAACCTGCGCACAGTTGCCGCAGCCGGTGCAATCCAGCGGCGAAACCTGCATGCGGTACTCAAGGCCCGCAAACTCCTTGCCGATCGCCGGCACAGTGCCGAACGCGGCGGGGGCGGCGGCCTTCTGCTCGGCGTTCACCAGCGCGGGGCGGATGGCCGCGTGCGGGCAGACGAGCGAGCACTGGTTGCACTGGATGCAGTTGTCGCTGATCCAGCAGGGAACGTTCACGGCGATGCCGCGCTTTTCATACTGCGTGGTCGCGGTGGGCACGACGCCGGCCGGGTCAAACGCGCTGACGGGCAGCTTGTCGCCCTCCTGGCGCAGCACCGGGATAATCGTGCTGTTGAAGTACTCGGTGGCGTCAACCTTGACGGCCTCCGCGCCGGTGGTGGCGTTCGCCCATTCGGCAGGCACCTTGATCTCCTCGATGTTGGCCGCGCCCGCGTCGATGGAGTCATAGTTCATCTGCACGATCTTGTCGCCCTTGCGGCCGTAGGTCTTCTTGGCGGCGGCCTTCATGTAGTTGTCGGCGTCCGCGTAAGGAATGACCTCGGTCAGCTTGAAGAACGCGGCCTGCATCACGGTGTTGATACGGTTGCCCATGCCGGTCTCCTGCGCGAGCTTAATGGCGTTTACATTGTAGAAGCGGATCTTCTTCTGCGCGAGCTGGCGCTTCATCTCGGCAGGCAGCTCTTTCTCCATGTCCTCGGCGCTCCACTGGCTGTTAAGCAGGAACACGCCGCCGGGCTTGAGCGAGGTCAGCATGTCGTAGCGCGTCACATAGGACTGGTTGTGGCAGGCGACAAAGTCCGCCATGTCAATCAGGTAGGTGGACTGAATCGGCTTCTTGCCAAAGCGCAGGTGGCTGACGGTGATGCCGCCGGACTTCTTGGAGTCATAGGAGAAGTAACCCTGCGCATACATATCGGTATGATCACCGATGATCTTGATGGAGTTTTTGTTCGCGCCGACGGTGCCGTCGGAGCCCAGGCCGTAGAACTTGCAGCTGATCGTGCCCTCGGGCGCGGCGTTGACCAGTTCGCCCAGCTTCAGGGACGTACCAGCCACGTCGTCCTCGATGCCGACGGTGAAGTGGTTCTTCGGCTCGTCCGCCTTGAGGTTGTCAAACACGGCCTTGACCATCGTCGGGTTGAACTCCTTGGAGCCCAGGCCGTAACGGCCGCCGACGACTTTGATGTCGAAGTTTCCGTTTTCGCGCAGCGCGGCCTGCACGTCGATGTACAGCGGCTCGCCCAGGGAGCCCGGCTCCTTGGTGCGGTCCAGCACAGCGATCTTCTTGCAGGTGGCGGGGATCGCGGCCAGCAGCTTGTCCGCGGCGAAGGGGCGGTACAGGCGGACCTTGATCATGCCGATCTTCTCGCCCTGCTTGAGGAGCAGGTTCATGGTTTCTTCCGCTGCCTCGCAGGCAGAACCCATCGCGATGATGATGCGCTCAGCATCCGGCGCGCCAACGTAATCGAACAGGCCATAGTGGCGGCCGGTCAGGTCGCCGACCTTCTTCATGATCGCTTCCACGTGCGCCGGAACGGCTTCATAATGCTTGTTCGCGCCTTCTCGGTT
Source organism: Eubacteriales bacterium (assembly GCA_031549105.1). GTDB lineage: Bacteria > Bacillota > Clostridia > Christensenellales > Aristaeellaceae > Avichristensenella. The sequence goes on along the minus strand of JAVBQK010000184.1, from coordinate 36,902 downwards.
CTGGAAGTACACATCCGGGTTCTGCGCGGTGCCCTGCTGGTGCGGGTGCTCGGGGTTCATCGCGCGGGCGCGGAACTGCTGGATCTTGTCAAAGTCTACGACAGAGCGGATCTCGTCATAATCGATGCCGTCGATCTTCTGCACTTCGTGCGAGGTGCGGAATCCGTCGAAGAAGTGGAGGAACGGCACGCTGGACTCGATGGAGGCCAGATGGGCCACCAGCGCCATGTCCATCGCTTCCTGCACGCTGTTGCTGGAGAGCATCGCAAAGCCGGTCTGGCGGCAGGCCATTACGTCGCTGTGGTCGCCGAAGATCGACAGCGCGTGGGATGCCAGCGCGCGCGCGGTGACGTGGAACACGCCGGGCATCAGCTCGCCGGAAATCTTGTACATGTTGGGAATCATCAGCAGAAGGCCCTGGGAAGCGGTATAGGTGGTGGTCATCGCACCGGCGACGAGGGAGCCGTGTACGGCGCCCGCCGCGCCCGCCTCGGACTGCATTTCGGACACGCGAACGGTCTGGCCGTATAGGTTCAGACGGCCCTGGGCCGCCCATTCATCGACCGATTCAGCCATCGGGGACGAAGGCGTGATCGGGAAAATCGCCGCAACATCGCTAAATGCGTATGCAACGTGGCTAACGGCAGTGTTTCCATCGATGGTCATTTTGGTTGCCATGTACTGTGTTCCTCCTTGTTTTCCGTCCTTGGCGCGACGGATGCAAATAATAGTAGGAATTGCCCAAACATTTTAATTATAGGGACAAGAAGGTTCCTTGTCAACCGCCCGGCGCGCTTTCCGTCAATATTTCCCCGAAATGCGGGAAATCTATCAAAAAGTAAATGAACGAGGAATGCACTATGGATTCGTTATGGCGCTCCACCTGTTCTGTTCCCTCCTATCCCGCGCTGCACGGCTCCATTTCTACGGAGGTCGCGGTGGTGGGTGGCGGCCTGTGCGGGCTTTTGACGGCCTATTTTCTGCAAAAAGCGGGGCGCGAAGTCGTCGTTGTCGAAGCCGGACATATCCTGGGCGGCGCAACGCAGGGTACCACCGCGAAGATCACGTCGCAGCATGGCTTGATCTACGACCAGCTGATCCAGCAGAAGGGTGAAAAAAAGGCTCGTCAGTACGCGCTATCGCAGCAACGGGCCATTGCCACGTTCTTTGAGATAGCCGAAGAACTGGGTGTCGACTGCCAGCTGGAGCGCCGCCCAGCGTTTCTGTACTCCGTATCGCCATCCATCGCGCTGGAGCGCGAATGCCGTGCTGCGGCGCGCCTGGGCCTTCCGGCGGACCTGACTGGTGCGGGCGCACTGCCGTTTGAGGCGGCACAGGCACTGCGGTTTGAGGATCAGGCGCAGTTCCATCCGTTGCGCTTCGGCGCGGTACTGGCACGCGAGCTGACCATTCGCGAGCAGGCGCGGGTCACGCGCATCACCCACAACCGTCTGATCACGGAGGAAGGCGAGGTGCACGCGCGGCACATCGTCGTCTGCACCCACTTCCCCACGCGCAACTTCCCAGGCTTCTATTTCGCCCGTATGCACCAATCACGCAGCTATGTGCTAGCGTTATCTGACGCGCCAGACATCGGCGGCATGTGGCTGGACGCGTCCGGCCAGGGCTATTCCTTCCGCAACGCAAGCGGCCTATTGCTGCTGGGTGGGCACGGCCACCGCACCGGCGACCACCCCCATCCCTCCAGCTACCGCGAGTTGCGCATGGCCGCAAAAAAGTTCTATCCGGGCGCGCGCGAAGTCGCCCGCTGGTCCGCGCAGGACTGTATGACCGCCGATGGCGTCCCCTACATCGGCCGCTATGCGCGCACGCTGCCGAACGTATACGTCGCCACCGGCTTCAACAAATGGGGCATGACCGGCTCCATGGTCGCCGCTGAGCTGCTCTGCAGCCTGATCACCGGCAAGCGTGACTACCCCTTCCCCGATGTCTTCCGCCCCCAGCGCTTGTCCGGCATCACGCCGACCTTCAAGTTCGGCAAGACGCCCAAGTGCCCGCACATGGGCTGCGCGCTGGAATGGAACATCGATACGCGCACCTGGGACTGCCCGTGTCACGGGTCCAGGTTTACGCGCGGGGGGAAGGTGGTCAGTGGGCCGGCTGTGCGGGATGGGGTGTGGGAGGAGACGAGGGGGACGGAAGGGACGTAGGGGAACGCTGGAGGGCGCCGCCCTCCAGGCCTCCTGCCAAAGGGCTTTGCCCTTTGGAATCCCAACATTTCGCCTGTGGGCGGGATGGGTGTTATTTTAGCAGTTCATCGTAGGTGGTTTGAAGGGCTTCTTTGATGGCCTTTAGTTGTGTTGCAGTGATGTACTGTGTACCTCGCTCGATCTTCACAAGCGTTTCACGCGTCATTTCGATGCCAGATAGCTGAAGGAGGCGCACTAGCTCTGTTTGGCCTACCTTGCTAGCAAGGCGAGCTTCGCGAATGTTATGGCCGATTTGGATGGTGTCTTGTTTGATTTTTTGCTCGTTCACTGTTTTGCCCTCCACACCAAAACACCCACCCTCGCCCGCAGGCGAAGATGGGTTTCCAAAGGGCCTAATGCCCTTTGGTCAGGGGTGTGGGGGCTGAAAGCCCCCAGCGTCTCCCCCGTCTCTCTTACCCCACAACCTTCCCGGGATTCAATATTCCACTCGGATCAAACACAGCCTTGATGCCCCGCATCAACTCCATCTGCACATCGCCCACCGTCTCCCGCAGGAAATCCACCTTCGCGTGGCCGATGCCGTGCTCGCCGGAAACCTGGCCGCCCAGCGCGATCGCTTCCTCGTAGAGGGCGTCCATGACGCGCCTCCGTTTCTCTTCCCATTCATCATCCGCCAGGTCGTCCTTGCAGGCGTAAATGTGCAGGTTGCCGTCGCCCGCATGGCCAAACGACCGAATGCGCAACGCCAAATCCTTGCCGATCTCCACGCTGCGCTTCACAAACACAGCGATCTTATCGCGCGGGACGACGACGTCGCACTCGTCCATCGACGGCGTGCTGCCGTTGATCGCCTCCAGGAACGCGCCGCGCGCATCCCAGATGGAGGTCTTGCGCTCGTCCGTATCGGCGAGCAGCACGTCCTTCGCGCCCAGCTCCAGCAGCAGGTCCACCAGCTCCTGCAATGCCGGTTCCAGCGCCTGGCGCGAAGGCCCATCGAGCCGCACCAGCAGGTACGCATCGGCCTGCTTATCCGGGAACTGCTTGCCTAGGTATTCCTCGGCGGCAGTGATGACTTCTTTCTCCATGAACTCCACCGCCGTCGGCTCGCCGCAGGCCAGCACGTGCGGCACCGCCTCAATGCACTTATCCAAGTCGTCGAACGGCGCGAGCACCGTCAGGTTCTCCTTCGGCTCGGGGATCAGCTTCACCGTCAGCCGCGTCAGAATGCCCAGCGTGCCTTCCGATCCGACCATCAGGTCAATCAGGCTGTAGCCGCTGGAGTTCTTGACGATCTTGCCGCCCAGCTCCACAATCTCGCCGCTCGCCAGCACGACCTCCATGCCCAGCACATAGTCACGCGTGACGCCGTAGCGCACCGCACGCATGCCGCCTGCGTTGGTCATCGCGTTGCCGCCCATCGTCGCGCTCTTCTCGCCCGGATCTGGCGGGTAGAAAAGCCCGGTACCCTCCAGCGCCTTGGGGAACTCCATCAGCAGCACGCCCGGCTCCACCGTGGCGCACATGTTGCGCGCGTCCACCTCCAGCACATGGTTCATCCGCTCGGTGGACAGCAAGATGCCACCCTCCTTCGCCACGCAGCCGCCGCACAGGCCCGTGCCCGCACCGCGGGGCGTCACGGCGATGTTGTGCTCGTTGCAGTAGAGCAGCGCCGCGCTGACCTCCGCCGTGTCCTCGGCCAGCAGCACCGCGTCGGGCATGTAATGGCCGTATTCCGTCATCTCGTCGTGGTCGTAATCCTCCACGATCGCCTCGCCGGTCAGCACGCGCCCCGGCATGATCATCTCAAACGCCTCGATATCCTGGGCGTCTATCTTCTTAAATGGCTTCACTTTCCGGCCTCCTTCCGCAGGCTCTCAATCAGTTCGGGCAGAATCTGGTACAGGTCGCCGACGATGCCGATATGTGCCACCTTGAAGATCGCCGCATCCGCGTCCTTGTTGATCGCGATGATGTGCTCGCTCGCGTTCATGCAGGCGGAAAACTGGATCGCGCCGCTGACGCCGCAGGTAATGATCAGCTTCGGCCGCACAGTGCGCCCCGACAGGCCAATCTGCCGCAGGTTCGTCGCCCAACCCTTCTCCACCAATGGCCGGCTGACCGCCCACTCGCCGCCGAGCAGCACCGCCAGCTCCTGGATCATCGCAAGGTCGCTTTCCTTCTGCACGCCGCGCCCGGCGACAACCAGTATCTCCGCATCGGAGATGTTCGCGGCCTTGGGCACCGGCTCGGTCTTCACATGGCGCACTGGAGAGGCAAGCGCAGCCTTGAGGACTTTGCGCGAGATGATCGCGCCTTCCGCTTCATCGTGGCGGGTGGGGGCGTCCATCACCTTATAGCGCACGGTCGCGAACTGCGGCCTCGTGTTTGGCGTGACGATCTGCGCCATAATGTTGCCGCCGAACGCCGGGCGAATCTGCACCAGATCGCTGTTCTCGCGCAGCTCCAGCTGCGTGCAGTCAGCGGTCAGGCCAGTATGAAAGCGGGTGGACAGCCGCGGCGCGAGCGAGCGGCCCAGCGCCGTCGCGCCCACCAGCACCACCGAAGGCTTCGTCGCCTTGATGCATTCCTCCACGCACGAGGCAAACGCATCCGCGCGGAAGAACGACAGCGCCGCGTCCTCGTACGTGTATATCTCGCTGACGCCATAGTGGCGCAGCTCCTCCACGCAATCGCCAATCGTCTCGCCCAGCAGCACAGCCTTCACCCGGTGCTCCGTACCCTGCGCCAATTCATGCGCCTTACCGATCAACTCCAACGACACTGGATGGAGTTTACCCGCACTTTGCTCGGCGAAAACCAGAATGTCCCGCCACTGGGATTTATCCACGCTTTCAACCTTCGTCTCCAGCCGGATGATCGCCTGCTTCGGGCATGCCTTCACGCAGACGCCGCATACTTTGCACGCCGCGTTCAGCTCCGGCTTCCCGTCCACAAAGTCAATCGCGGAAAAGGGGCAGCTTGCGGCGCACTTGCCGCACCCGTCGCACTTACGCTCCAGGATCGCGATTTGAGCCATCTTCGTCCGCCTCCTTACTCTATACAAACTTCCATTTTTTCAGTTGATCATGCAGGCGCGCCCCGGTGCCCTCGCCCTCCCACGTCTCGCGCTCGATGTCGCTCGCCGGGGGGAAGATGCGCTCCACCTGCGTGGGGCTGCCGGTCAGGCCGTAATGCGAGGGCTCGGTATCCAGGAACGCGTCCAGGCCGCGCATGGCTATCGGCCTCTCTTTGACCTCCCGCGCGCGCTTCAGCGACGGGAGCCTGGGGGTAAAGATATCTTGCTCCACCGTCACCAGGCACGGGAACGGCATCCATGCCGTCTCCACGGCATCCTGCAGTTGCTGTTCCACCTCGATGCCGCCGTCCCTCACGTCCAGCTGCGATACCCACGCCGCGTGCGGAATGCCCATATGCTCGGCGATTGCAGGTCCCACCTGCGCGGTGTCGCCGTCCGTCGTCTGCTTGCCGCAGAGGATTAGGTCAAAGTCGCCGACTGAGCGGATCGCCTGCGAGAGCGTGTAGCTTGTCGCCAGCACGTCCGCACCACCCAACCGTCTGTCGGAAAAAATATGGCCTTCGTCCGCGCCCATCATGTACGCTTCGCGGATGACCGCCTGCGCCTGCGGCGGACCCATCGTCCCCACCACCACGCGGCCGCCGTGCGCTTCCCGAAGGCGCAACGCCGTCTCCAGCGCGAATAAATCATACGGGTTCATCTTGCTTGCCACCCCATCGCGGATCAGCACGCCGGTGGCCTCGTCCACCTGCACCTTGTTGGTAGCAGGCACCTGCTTGATGCACACAAAGATATCCATTGCGTCAGCTCCTTGCGATAATGCTGCCTAAAAGCCCAGCTAACAGTATACCAGAAACCCACAAAAGAATAAATTGCAATTTTTACGGATGTCCTCTATGATGTAAGGTATAATGTGGAAATTGAGGATTTTTTGATGCGGTACGCGATTCTTGCGGATATTCATGGCAATATTGACGCGCTTGATGCGGCACTCGCCGATGCGCGTAATCGCTCCGTGGATGCATATATATACGCCGGTGACTTTTACGGAGAGTTCGATTGTCCCAACGAAGTTATTTCCCTTATCCGTAGAACGCCGCGCGCATACGCCATTCGCGGCAACCGGGAAATGTACCTGGACGGCCTTTCGCGGGAGGATCAGAGTACCTGGACGCACACCCAGTTCCACATGCTGTACTGGAACTACCGCGAAATCACCCCGGATCACCGCCGCTACCTGATGGCCCTGCCGGATCGGTTGGTTCTGGAGTGTCCCGGCTGCCCAACCGTCACCGTGATGCACACGCCCTCCCAACTGTTTGGCAAGAGCCAGATCGACCTGCTCTCCGGCGGCGGGTTCCGCACGCGCTATCAGGGCAATCCGCCCACGCATGATGAATACCTCTCGCATGCACGCGAGTTAATCGCCGACCACCCACCCACCCGCGCCGCTGTGGAGGCACTGCCGGAGGGTGTTTATGTATTCGCACACTACCACACCCAGTGGTATCTACAGCTTGGCGGTCATCTGCTGGTCAACCCCGGTTCCTGCGGCGTGTCGCTGGACCTGGACCCCACCGCCGCATACACCATTCTGGATGTGACCCCTGCGGGGTGTTTTGTGGAAGAATACCGCGTCCCCTACGATATCGAAGGCGCGCTGCGCCACTACAAGACATCCAGTCTCTACCGGGAGGGCGGCATCTGGGCGGAGTTCACCGTGTATCAAGCGCGTAAGGCTGAGCTACTTCAGCTTTTCTTCCTGGATTTCGTCAGCGAGCTGGCCCGCTCGCGCGGTGGAGACGGCAATCCGCCGCACGACAACGCGCTCTGGGCCGAAGCATCAGCGCTATGGCGGCGCGAAATCCCGCCAATCAGTTGACTTTTCCTCTCCTTTCCCTGATAATGTTATTTGTGATTTTTTCGCAATCAGGAGAAGGAGGCGAGGATGGTTGGCGCATCGCATTGTGTCCGTTGATCCGGACGGCATCGCCGCGCAGTGCGGCATTGAGCCAGGCGATACGCTGCTGTCCATAAACGGCGAGCCGGTGCTGGATCAGGTGGATTACCAGTACCTGTCGGCCGCATCGTGCCTCGTGCTGGAGGTTCAGGATGCACGCGGCGTCGCCGAGATCGAGCTGGAAAAGGACGAGGATGAGCCGCTCGGCCTGACATTCGAATCCACACTGATGTCGCGCCCCCGTTCCTGCGCAAACAAATGTGTCTTCTGCTTCATCGACCAGATGCCCTGCGGCATGCGGGACACGCTCTACGTCAAGGACGACGATTGGCGGCTCTCGCTGATGATGGGCAACTACATCACGCTCACCAACGTGTCGGACGCGGAGTTTGACCGCATCATTGCACGCCGCGCCAGCCCGCTGTACCTGTCCATCCATGCGATAGACGGGGATTTGCGTGCGCGCATGATGGGCAATCCCCACGCGTCGCGCATCGCGGAGCAGCTGCGCCGCTTAAAGGATTCGGGCATCTCCTTTCACTGTCAGATCGTGCTCTGCCCGGGCCTAAACGACGGCGCGGCGCTCGATGAGACGCTTACAGCACTGTCCGCGCTCTACCCCGCCGCCAAGTCCACTGCGCTGGTGCCGGTTGGCCTTACGCGCCATCGCGATGGTCTGGCACAGCTCACCCCTTACCACAAGCAAACCGCCGCAGCGCTTCTCGCACAGGCGCATGCTTGGCAACAAAAGCTATTTGCCCAAATCGGCACGCGGTTCGTCTTCCCCGCGGATGAGTTCTACTGCCTCAGCGGAGAGACGCCGCCGGACGACGATGCATATGAGGGCTACCCGCAGATCGAAAACGGCGTGGGCCTGCTGCGCAGCTTTGAGACGGAGTTCACCTCCGCACACAGTTTTCTGGATGAAAGCGAAATCTGCCCTCGCTGGGTGCTGATCGCCACCGGCGTATCGGCCGCACCTTTTCTGCGGGAATTGATCGCGGCACACCCGCTGCCCGGCGTGAAAGCCGAGGTACTCGCAGTGGAAAACCGCTTCTTCGGCCCATCGGTTACGGTCGCTGGACTTCTCACCGGCCAAGATTTGATCGCCGCACTGGCGGGCAAACAGGCAGATGAAATTTTGATCTCGCAGGCAATGCTGCGCCACGAGGACGGCCTGTTTCTGGACGGACTGTCACTTGGCAAGGTAGCCGAAAACCTTTCCGCCCCGCTGCACCCGGTGGTGTGCGACGGCGCGGAGTTCCTATACGCCCTTGCGGGCGAACAGTTTGGCATGGAGGCATAGGCATGGCAAAACCGTTGGTGGCCGTCGTGGGCCGCCCCAATGTTGGTAAATCAACCTTTTTTAACAAGATCGCAGGGCAGCGCATCGCCATCGTGGAGGATACGCCCGGCGTCACGCGCGACCGGGTCTACGCGGACGTGGAATGGCTGGGCAAGCAGTTCACACTGATCGATACCGGCGGCATCGACCCCCGGTCTGACGATCCGCTTCTGATGCAGATGCGCCATCAGGCGGGCATTGCCATGGACATGGCGGACGTGATCCTGTTCTTTGTGGACGCCCGCCAGGGATTCACGCCGGATGACGAAGACGTGGCAAACCTGTTGCGCAAGGCGAACCGCCCCGTACTGCTCGTCGTCAATAAGGCGGACACGCAGGCGCTGATGGAGAACCGCTATGATTTTTATCAGCTGGGCCTGGGCGACCCGATTGCCATCTCCAGCACGAACATGCTGGGCCTGGGTGATTTGCTGGATGAGATTCTCGCGCTCCTTCCCCACGCCACCGCGGTGGAGGAAGAGGCCGATCCGCCGATCCATATCGCCGTCGTCGGCAAGCCCAACGTGGGCAAGTCCACCCTCGTCAACCGCCTGCTGGGCGAAAACCGCGTGATGGTCAGCAATATCCCCGGAACCACGCGTGACGCGGTCGACGTGCCATTTGAGCGTGACGGGCAGAAGTTCAACCTCATCGACACAGCGGGCATCCGGCGCAAGCGCGCCATAGAAGATGCGTCGTTGGAGCGTTACAGCGTCGTCCGCTCGTTTGAGGCCATTCGCCGCTGCGATGTGGCGCTGATCCTCATCGACGCGCAGGAAGGCGTTACCGAGCAGGATGCCAAAATCGCTGGCTTTGTCCACGAGGAGGGCAAAGCGGCGGTCATCATCATCAACAAATGGGACCTTATCGAAAAAGAAACGAACACCATGGAAACCATGCGCAAGCAGGTAATTGAGCAGTTGAAATTCATGGACTACGCGCAGACGCTCTTTATCTCCGCGCAGGAGGGCATCCGCGTGCACAAGGTGCTGGAGATGGTTCGCGAAGCGTACGCGCAGGCGAGCCGCCGCATCACCACCGGCGTGCTCAACGACGTGCTGGCCGATGCGCAGTTGGCCTTGCAGCCGCCTGCCACCGGCGGACGCAGGCTCAAGATTTACTACGGCACACAGCAGGGCACGAAGCCCCCGACGTTTATTTTGTTCCTCAACGATGTCACGCTGATGCACTTCGCGTATGAGCGCTACCTGGAAAACCAGCTGCGCAAGGCATTCGGCTTTGATGGTACCCCCATCCGCTTCATTCTGCGCGAGCGCCAAAAGGAGGCCTAACATGACGGTTTTACGGATAATTCTCTGCGCGATCCTCGGGTATCTGCTGGGCAATATCCAGACAGGCCTGATTGTGGGTCGCATGAAAAACAACCTGGACCTGCGCAACTATGGCAGCGGCTCCAGCGGAGCCACGAACGCGCTGCGCGTGCTGGGCAAGCAATCCGCGCTGCTAACGCTGCTGGGCGACTTTCTCAAGGGGCTGCTGGCGGCCGGAATTGGCCTGCTCATTGCCGACTGGTATGGCGGCATGGCCGGCGCACTGTTCGTTGTCGTCGGCCATATCTGGCCAGTGTTCTTTGGATTTCATGGCGGGAAGGGCGTGGCCACGTCGCTGGGCGCGCTGCTGATCCTGCTGCCGTGGCACACTTTGATTATGTTCGCCGTCGGCATCGCCATCATTTGGCTGACGAAGACGGTCTCGCTCGGCAGCGTCATTGCGGCGCTGGTTTTTATCATCATGGCCGTCATCACGGCGATCGTGCGTGCGGACTGGTTCCTGCTGGTCTTCGGCATACTGATGGGCGGACTGGTCATCTACGCGCACCACGGCAACATCGACCGCCTGCTCAAGGGTACCGAGAACAAGATTAGCGCGTCCATGTTTCACGGGAAGCAATAAAGTCCGCCATGCCGTACAGTCCCGGGGCGCATCCGGCAATCCAGTTAGCCGCGTGCAGCGCACCCTCCGCGAACAGGCGGCGGTCCAACGCCTCATGTTTGACTGTGATCACATCGCGGTCGCCCAGGAAGAACACCTCGTGCGTCCCCACCACCGCGCCACCGCGCAGCGACACCATCGGCATATCGGGCATGTCCATCGCCTCCGCGAGCAGCTTGGCTGTTCCGCTCGGGGCGTCTTTTTTTGCCCGGTGGTGCGCTTCACAGATGGATACATCATATGCGCTGCCGAGCAGCTGATGCGCCTCCTTCGCCAGGCGCGCGAGTACGTACGCGCCATATGAGAAGTTAGCGCTACGCACGATTGCGATCTTCTCCGCCGCCTCATCCACCAGCGCATCCGCCTCCGGGCCGTGACCCGTCGACGCGAGCACCAAGGGCAGCCCCCTGTCCACACAGAACGCCAGCTCGTCCACCAAAGCCTTGGGCGTGGCGAAATCAATCACCACGTCCGCAGCTGCCGTACAGTTCGCAAAGGAAGTGCCCATCGCCGGGTCAATCCCGGCGACGATCTTGGCACCCTCTATCTCCGCTGCCAGTGCCGATATCGCGCGGCCCATCCGCCCCCCAGCACCGGCTAAAATAATTCGTATCATCGTATCAACCCCAACTCCATCAGCCGCATCCTCAGCAGCTCGCGGTTCTCCGCTTCCATCGGCACCAGCGGCAGGCGCGCATCGCCCACCCGCATGCCCATCATCGCCATCGCGGCCTTGACGGGTCCCGGACTTACTTCCGTAAACAGCGCGGCAATCAGCGGCAGCAGTTGCAGCTGGATATCGCGCGCATCCTTCACATCGCCCTCAAAGTAGCGCGTGCATAGCGCATGCATATGGCGCGGCACCACGTTCGCCGCCACGGAAATGACGCCCGCGCCGCCCAGCGCCAGAATCGGCAGCGTGATCTCATCGTTCCCAGAATAGACCGGCAGTCGGTCTTCACACAAGCGGACAATTTCCGATACCTGCGCGATGTCTCCACTCGCCTCTTTCAGCCCCACAATGTTCTCATGGTGCGACAGCTTCTCCGCTGTCGAAGGCTTGAGGTTCAGACCAGTTCGGGGCGGCACATTGTAGAGGATCACCGGGATTTCCGATGCGTCGGCGATGGCGGTATAGTGCGCCACCAGCCCTGCCTGCGTCGTTTTGTTATAGTAGGGCGTAACCGCAAGCGCCGCGTCCGCGCCAATCCCCTTGGCCGTTCGGCAGGCGGCGATCACCTTCGCCGTATCATTGCCACCGACGCCCGCAATCACCGGCACGCGCCCGTTGGCAATCTCCACCACCATGCGGATCGCTTCCGCCTGTTCGGCGTTCGACATCGTCGATGCTTCGCCGGTCGTTCCGCAGACGATCAGCGAATCGGTGCCATTCTCCAATTGAAACGCCGCCTGATCTCGCAAGGCGGCGTTATCGACTGTATTCTCTTTCGTGAAGGGTGTGACCATCGCGCAGCCGCAGCCCGCGAACAACACGCGTTTTCGTGCCATTCAAATCCCCCTTCGCTACATACACCTTAGTCCTTGGGCAGAATCCAGCCTTCCTTGCACAGCAGTTCCGCCGACAGCACCCCGCCGCCCGCCGCGCCACGCAAAGTATTGTGGGACAGCGCCACAAAGCGCCAATCCATGATCGGGTCCTCGCGCAGGCGGCCGATCGTCACCGCCATGCCACGCCCCTCGTTCCGGTCCAGTTTCGTCTGCGGCCGGTCATTTTCCTCGTAATACTTGAGGAAGGGCTTCGGCGCGCTGGGCAGACCCAGCTGCTGGGGCAGCGTCTCAAAGCCACTCCATGCGGCCAGGATGTCGTTCCGATCCGGCTTCTGGTCAAAGCGCACGGAGACGGCGGCCATATGCCCGTCGCTGACCGGCACACGCAGGCACTGCGCGGAGATCACCGGCGATTCGGCACTCTTGATGCCCATCTCGCCAAATCCGCCCCAGATCTTCAGCGGCTCCTGCTCGCTCTTTTCCTCTTCCCCGCCGATGTAGGGAATCACGTTGTCATGCATCTCGGGCCAGCTCGCCAGCGTCTTGCCCGCGCCGGACAGCGCCTGGTACGTGCAGACCGATACTTCCTTCACGCCGAACTGGCGCAGCGGATGCAGCGCGGGCACGTAGCTCTGGATGGAGCAGTTGGGCTTCACGGCGATGAATCCCCGCTTAACGCCCAGCCTGCGCCGCTGCAGCGCGATGACCTGCGCGTGCTCCGGGTTAATCTCCGGAATGATCATCGGCACATCCGGCGTCGTGCGGTTGGCTGAGTTGTTGGAGATGACGGGAATATCCGCCTTCGCATAGGCTTCCTCAAGCGCGCGGATTTCATCCTTGGGCATGTCGACCGCGCAGAAGATAAAGTCCACCTGCGAGCTGATCGCCTTGACATTGGATGCGTCCTGCACCTGCATGTCGAGCACATTTTCAGGAATCAGGCGGTCCATCATCCAGCGACCGGCCACAGCCTGGCCATACGGCATGCCTGCCGAGCGAGGCGACGCGGCCACCGCCACCGTCTGGAACCACGGATGACCATCGAGCAAGCAAAGAAAGCGTTGGCCGACCATGCCGGTTGCACCGACAACGGCGACGCGGTACTGCTTCATAATACTCCTCCTCCAACTAAGTCTATGTTTATCTGGTCTATAATAGTCGTTTTGCGGCAAAAAATCAACTACCTGTCGACCGATAATGACGAACACCGATACGCCAGATGCATAAAGACAGCATAAAGAACAATATGCCGACCAGCGGGGACAGCCAGCTCACCCACGGAGATACGTAATCCCGGCCCAGCAGCACAGCGCACGGCCAGTAGTTCATCGCCGCCAGAGGAACCACATACGTAAAAAGATAGCGCAGCGGCTTTGCGTAAACGCTCAGCGGGTATTCGATGGCATAAACACCGCCGTAGGTGATGCAGTTCCATACTTCCAGTGATTCCACCGTCCAGAAGCACGAGGTGGCCTGCAACACAATCATGCCTGAAAAGAGCAATGCCCCGCCGAGTACCGCAAACACCATCAGCGCCCATTGCCCGGCATTCCAGCGAATCCCAAGCCCCGACAGACTGACCGCCAGCACCAGCACCCCCTGCAGCAGCCGGCCAACGCGCATTACCTGGCACTGCGCGCCGAGCATCTGCAACACGGTAGAGCGCGGCCGCAGCAATACCCGGTCAAACTCGCCGGTACGCACGCGACTCCCAAACACGTCAAACTCGCGCGTGAATGCCTCGCACAGCGCAAAGGCGATGTTCCCCATGCCGTAAAACACGCCCGCTTCCGCCAGCGTCCAGTCCCCCAGCGCACCGAAACGGCCAAAGAACGCCCAAACCCCCAGGTATTCGATGAACGCGCCCAGCGCATTGCCCAGCGTAAACATCACAAAGCTGGCGCGGTACTGCAACTGCCCGCGAATCGAAATGCCGACCATTTTAATATATAGCGACAGTGCGTTCATGTTCATCCTCCCGCCACAGTCAGTTTGCGCAGGCCTTGCCGCAGAATCATCCGGCCAATCGCCACAAAGACCGCGGTCCATAGCAGTTGCAGTGCCAGCACGCCCCACACTTCGGATGGCGCCAGCACCTGACTGAACAGCATCGACGGCGATGCGGATACCCCTGCAAACGGCTGTATCCGCAGGAATGGCTGCATCCAGTCGGGGAAGAGCGGCAACGGAATCACCATGCCGGAGAAGAGCGTCAGAATGTGCGGAAGGATGCGCGTGATGCCGTCCCCGCTGACCGTCCAGAACAGCGTCGTCTGCATAAACAGCGTGATGGCGCAGGAAAGTAGCAACGCTCCCATCAGCGATAAGAGCCACGCCAGCAGCGACGGCAGTGGCGGCCACACCATCGCAAACGCCGGGGCCATAAAAAAGGTAGCGATGATGAACATCGGAATCGACTTGAGCAGCGTCGGCACAGTGCGCAGCGCGAGCGCCCGCGCGTACCAGTAGGTGTACAGGTCCATCGGCCGTGTCAGGTCATATGCAACCGCGCCGGTGCGCACGCTGTCGCCGATTTGCCGGTCAATGTTCCAGGGGAGCATCCCCAGCATCGCCTGGCCCAGCCACGTGTAGGTAACCGTCTGCGCCAGCGTCATCGGCTGCGTGCCGGTGGAATAAGCGTAGAACGCGTTGAGCACCGAGATCATGATGCAGCCGAAGACCCACTGGGTCGCAAGGCCCGCAAGCGCCGCCACGCGGTACTGGAAGTGCGTGCGCGCCATCGCTGCGTACACCGATCGGTATGGCCTCATAGGCGCGCCCCTTCGAGCTGCGCGTACCGCCGCGCAACCACCTCGTCAATCGGTGGGTTCTCGACGATGATGTCCAGAATGCCGCAGTGTTCGTTTAGCAGCGCAATCAGCGCCGCGACAGGCGTACGCTCTGGGTCAAAGCGGAACGTCCATTCATTGCCCGCTTTGTTCCGCATGGAAATACCGACCGGCAGTCGGTCTTCTTGGAGCGGGCGCTCCAGCGTCGCGGTGACACGCCGCTCATGCCGGTCCGCAAGCAAGTCTTGCACCGAACCGTCCAGCAGAATCTGTCCTTGGCCGATCAGCAGCACGCGCGAGCAAAGCGCCTCGATATCGTCCATGTCATGCGTGGTCAGAATGACCGTCATGCCCGTCTCACGGTTGCGCTGCTTGATGAAGTCGCGCACCGCCAGCTTTGACGGCGCGTCAAGCCCGATCGTCGGCTCGTCCAGGAAGAGAACCTGCGGCGAATGCAGCAGCGAAGCGGCCAGTTCGCACCGCATGCGCTGGCCAAGGCTCAGCTGCCGCACCGGCGTATCCAGCAACGACGCAAGCGCCAGGCGGCCAATCAGCTCGTCCCGCGTGCGAACAAACGCATCCGCTGGCACACGGTAGATGTCGCGGAGCAGGGAGAAGGAATCCCCTGCCGGGAGGTCCCACCAGAGCTGGCTGCGCTGGCCGAACACCACACCGATCCTCGCAACGACCTGCTTTCGCATCTGCCATGGCACCATGCCCAGCACCTGGCAGCTTCCGCCGTCGGGCGTCAAAATCCCCGACAGAATCTTCACCGTCGTGGATTTTCCCGCGCCGTTGGGGCCGATATACCCCACCAACTCGCCCTGCTCAATCTGGAAAGAAACGGCCTTCAGTGCCTCCACGCGCACTTTCTCCGGCGCGACGAAGCTCTTCAGCCAACCTCCGCTGCGCTTTCTCAGGGTGTAGGTTTTGCTTAAATTTTCCGCCAGAATCAAGGACAATGCGTTCGCCTCCTTTCCGAAAGGGCGAATAATATATCATTTCTTTATACATCCTGTCAATACCCACTTGCCACTTTTCGCGCATGCCCGTATAATACAGGCACTTCTTCATGAATAGCGGAGGCGAAGCATATGCCCGAACTGCCAGATTTGACTATTTTTTCCAGAAACATACAGAAGACACTTGGAGACAAGACAGTCTCGACCGTGGACGTGATGCGCCCGGCGAAGATCACCGCGCCTGTGCTGGCGCTGCGCGAGAAGCTGACCGGCGCACGGCTGACCGCCGCCGACCGCGAAGGAAAGGAAGTCCACCTGCGCTTTTCCAGCGGCGCGGTATTGGGCGTGCACCTGATGCTGCACGGCGGGTTCTTCCTGTGCGCCGCGCAGGAAGCGGCAGCCATCCCCGGCGCAATGCTGTCGCTAGGCTTCACAGACAGCCCATCACTCGTCATTGCCGACCGCCAGGGTCTGTGCAAGATAACGCTGAACCCGCGCCCCGCCAAAGCCCCGGACGCGCTGTCGCCCACATTCACTTATGATTATTTCTCGCGCGCAAGCCGCAAAAAGGCCGGCGAAACCATCAAAGGCTTCCTAATCGACCAAAACATCGTGCGCGGCATCGGCAACGCATATGCAGATGAGATTCTGTACACCGCAAACATCGCGCCTGATTCCATCGCCGCGAAAATCCCCGACGAGGCCCTGCGCACCCTGTACCGCGCAATCCCCGCCGTGCTCACGGACGCCATCGCCTCCATAGAGCGCGTCGCCCCTGACATCACCAGCGGCGAGGAGCGGAGCTTCCTGCGCGTGCACAACCGCCACAAGAAGGTCACCGACGAAGGTGACCCCATCCTAACCAAGACAGTCGCGACCAAGAACACGTATTATACTGCTAAACAGAAGCTGTACCTGTAAACACACAAAAGGAACGCTGGGGGACGCTGTCCCCCAGACCCCCTGCCAGGAGGCGTACCTCCTGGACCTCCAATGTTTCGCCTGCGGGCGGGTTGGTCTCATCAATAGAGATGCCCCCCCCCCGCCGTGAGGCGAAATGTTGGGTTTCCAAAGGGCAAGGCCCTTTGGTGGGGATCCAAGGGGCAAGGCCCCTTGGCGTTCCTCTCCCCCTCCCGTCCCATACAACCTCGCAACCCCGCTGTCCCTCGCCGCCTGCGCGACGGCTTTCGCCACTGCCGGGCCTACACGCTTGTCTATCGCGTCCGGAATGATGTACTCGGGCGATAGCTTGTTCTCGGGCACTAGGGCCGCGATGGCCTTTGCCGCGGCAAGCTTCATTGCGTCGTTGATGTCGCTGGCGCGCACGTCCAGTGTGCCACGGAAGATGCCCGGGAACGCCAGCACATTGTTGATCTGGTTGGGGAAATCGCTGCGCCCGGTGCCGATCACCGTCGCACCACCGGCCGCTGCCTCGTCCGGCATGATTTCCGGCACGGGGTTCGCCATCGCAAGCACGATTGCGCCATCGGCCATCGTTTTGACCATCTCCCGCGTAACGATGCCCGGCGCGGATACGCCGATAAACACGTCCGCTCCCCGCATCGCGTCCGCAAGCGGCCCGCGCAGCTGGCCCCGGTTCGTCACCTTGGCCATCTCCTGCTGGGCCGGGTTGATGCCCTCCACTCCTTCGCACACGATGCCGCGGCTGCTGACCAGCAGCAGGTCGCTCGCGCCCATCTCCATCAGCAGCTTCGCGATGGAAATGCCCGCCGCGCCCGCGCCGCTGATGACGATGCGCACGCCGCCGATCTCCTTCTTCACCAGGCGCAGCGCGTTGATCAGTGCCGCTGCGGTCACCACGGCCGTGCCGTGCTGATCGTCGTGGAAGATCGGGATGTCGCAGATTTCCTTCAGCCGCCGCTCGATCTCAAAGCAGCGCGGCGCTGCAATATCCTCCAGGTTGATGCCGCCAAAGCTGCCGGAGAGCAGATAAACCGTCCGCACGATCTCGTCCACATCCTTGCTGCGCACGCATAGCGGGAACGCATCCACATCGCCGAACTCCTTGAACAGGCAGCACTTGCCCTCCATCACGGGCATACCAGCCTCCGGGCCGATATCACCCAGCCCCAGCACCGCCGTGCCGTCAGTGATCACGGCCACCAGGCCGCCGCGCCGCGTCAGCGTGAACGATTTATCGTAATCCGCCGCGATCGCCAGGCACGGCTCCGCCACACCCGGCGTATAGGCGATGGCCAGCTCCTCCCGCGTCGTCACCGGAACCCGGGAAACCACTTCGATCTTCCCCTGCCACTCGGCATGCTTCTGTAGCGCCAGCGCTTTCGTATCCATATTTCTTCACACCTCCCTGGGTATCATAACGCACTTCATATACCCACGCAAGCCCTTTGCAGCAATAAAAAAGCCCCCGCCCGGCTGGCGGAGGCCCCCTCTAATTTGGCTTACCCGTTGCCCTCCAGGGCCCACTCATTCATCGACTCCACCGCATCATACGGAATGAATCCTCGCACCAGCTTGTCTCCTTCGTAGACTTGCACACAGGCCCACTCGTCGTATAGGTTGTCTATAAAGACAACGCTATCCCCCTCGACCAGAGTGCTCAGTTTCGTCCACGTATCGCGCCGATACGGGTCGTCGATGATCTCCACATCCCGGGTAATCCGTCCATTTGGCGTGAGGCTTGCCATCACGTCATCCGTGCTAATATCTAGATCATAGAATATGTTCAACGTATCGCTGCGCACAAAGCCGCGGTAGTTTTGATCCGCGAGCACTTCAATATAGCTCCATTCGCTGCCAACTGTCCCCAAGTAATAGCAGGGAACATTCGTCGGCATGCTCGTGATCACCCGCGCACTGTCATCTGGCGCAACGCGGATTTCTGTCTGTGTCAAATCCTTCCACTCCGCGCGCAGATAAACGAACTCCGTCTCGGGCAGCGCAGACGCGTCCTCAATCGCCGCGTACGGGACATAGCCATACAACGCCGCTCCATCCGCACCTTTGAATGTGATCAGCGCCCACACACCTTCCACCGCCAGCGCGGATACCGCGTCCGCCGGCTTCACATCTTCCTGGATTACCGGCGAGTAACCCTCGCTCGGGCTAGCATAGGCCGACACCGGCCCTTTCAGCTTCACGGGCTGCGGCGCAGGCAGCGGGTCCTGTTGCTCCCCTGCCGAAAGCTTCGGCAGTGGGCCGATCGTGAACCCCGCTGTGTACAGCGTGCGTGGATACGCATCCAGGCCGAAATTTTCCGGCATGCGCTGCAACACGCCGTAGAACCGCTCCGCGCGGTCGTATGCGCGCTGGTCCTGAATATGCTCGTTCGTGTATTCCGCCATCGCGACATATGCGCGGTAAAAAGAAAGCCCGGTGTATAGCGTAATGCCGTTTCTGCCCGGCTCGGCTATGGTAATGCTGGCAATGATCCAGTAGGGGATTTCATCGATACGGTCCCATTTGTACGTTTCCTTGCTGCCATCGCGCCCCTTTGCATACTCCAATATGAGGATGCCCATTGACACGTCATCATCAAACGCAAGGGTTGGCAGCACATCCCCCTGGTACACGGCCCGTGCGCTCTGCGACGCGATTCTGTAGCCACTGCCCACTTTGTCCAGCAGACAGAGCACATTTCGCCCCTCGCGCTGCATGATCACCGCCGCATGGATGCCGGGCATGCCTTTCTTGGTCGCTTTGTCCACCGCTACCGGCGTCCATTCTGCCCAGGCTTCTCCCTGAAACGCCTGCGCGACAGCCTGCGGCAACTCCAGCGCAAACGCCTGCACGCTCCCCAAAACCAGGCAGACGCATAACAGCACAAGCAATGCTTTCTTCATTTGTACGCCCTCCTGACAAGGATAGACGGCGGAAACTGGATAATGTTCCCATGGTCCGCCAAAAATGTTGCGCGGCATCGCGATGTCATGTATAATACATCCGTATCATTTTCGATAGGGAGGCACTGACCCATGAAACATATTAAGACCATCCAGAAATCCTGCCTGCGCGAGAGCCTGAATCACGGCGGCTGCGGCGAATGCCAGGCGAGCTGCCAGTCCGCGTGCAAGACGTCCTGCACCGTGGCGAACCAGGCCTGCGCCCAGAAGAGCGAAAAGAAATGATCCACGCATTCACTGCCTGCGGGCGGAGGATGGCGCTGGACGTCGGCAGCGGCGCGGTGCATGCATTGGATGCACTGGCGTACGAAGCTGTACGGCAATGGGAAACGCTCCCGCGCGACGCGCTGGGAGCGCTTCTTTCGGCCTCTTTCCCCCAGGAAGAAGTAGATGAGGTGCTTTCCGAGCTTTCGGAGCTGGCCGAGATGGGCCAGCTTGGCGCGAACGACACATTTGATATCCAGCCAAACGAGCCCGGGGTCGTCAAGGCGATGTGCCTGCACGCGGCGCATGATTGCAACCTGCGCTGCCGGTACTGCTTCGCTTCCCAGGGCGACTACCACGACCGCGACCGCAGCCTGATGTCCGCCGAGGTGGGCAAGCGCGCGCTGGATTGGCTGGTGAAAAAGAGCGGCACGCGCCGCGCGCTGGAAGTGGACTTCTTCGGCGGTGAGCCACTGATGAACTTCGCTGCCGTGAAGGAAATCGTCGCCTACGGCCGCGAGCTAGAAAAGCAGCACAATAAGCTTTTCAAGTTTACACTGACCACCAACGCGCTGGGCCTATCAGATGAGGTTATCGATTTCCTGAACCGAGAAATGGACAACGTGGTGCTGTCCATTGACGGTCGCCGCGAGGTACACGACCGCATGCGCCCCGCGCCGAACGGCGCAGGGTCCTATGACCTGGTGCTGCCCAAGGCCAAGAAACTCGCCGACGCGCGAAACCAGCAGCGCTACTACGTGCGCGGCACGTTCACCCGCCATAACCTGGACTTCGACCAGGATGTGCTGCTGCTCGCTGAGCAGGGGTTCGAGCAGATTTCGCTGGAGCCGGTTGTCGCGGACGAAAGCTGCGACTGGGCACTGCGCGAGGCCGACCTTCCGGTCATCCTGGAGGCCTACGAGCGGCTCGCCGAAGCATATATCCGCCACCGCCGCGAGGGCAAATGGTTCAACTTCTTCCATTTTATGGTGGATCTGGAGAACGGCCCGTGTCTTCGCAAGCGCATCACTGGCTGCGGCGCGGGCAACGAGTATATGGCGGTCACGCCGCAGGGTGACCTCTACCCCTGCCATCAGTTCGTTGGACAGCCCGATTTCCGCATGGGCAGCGTGCTTGACAGCACATTCGATTCGGAGCTGCAGCGGAGGTTCGCCGCCAACCATGTCCTCACCAAGGACGAGTGCAGCAAGTGCTGGGCGAGGTTCTATTGCAGCGGCGGCTGCGCGGCCAACGCATATGGCAAGAACGGTGACATCTCAAAGCCCTATGCGCTGGAGTGCGCAATGGAACGAAAGCGCCTGGAGTGCGCGCTTGCCATCGCCGCGGCAGAGCGGGAAGCATAGTCAGCTATTCTCAGTTGGTTTGAGCAGTGTAAAATGGTTGCGGGTGCAGGCTATCAGGCCTTTCGCCCGCATTTTGCTTATCTCGGCCGACATGGCGCTGCGCTCCACCGACAGAAAATCCGCCAGTTCCTGCCGGTTGAATGGAATGGTAAAGCTATCGCTCCCCGTCCGTGCCGCTTCTTCCGATAGGTAGGAAAGAAGCTTTTCTTGTGTTGTACGCTTGCTCAAAAAGTTTAATTTTTTTGCAAGCGAAATCTGTTTGCTCGCAAAAATACTCAGCATATTGCTAAGCACTGCCCGATGGCGCATGCAGCCTTTGGGGCAGCCGAAAGCTATTTTAGCATACTGCATATGCAACACCGTGCAATCTTCTACGGCCATCACACCTACGGAAGCCTTTGCCAGCCGCGCACAGGCAAGCGCCTCACCAAACAGCTCTCCCGGTCCAACCCGTGACAAAATGCACCGATTGCCCCAGTAATCTTCACCCATCACATACGCCACGCCTTTCAGCATGATGCATACAGGCACATCGCTCTCCCCAGGAGGCAAAATGAATTCTCCACGGTTGTAAGACCTTTCATGTGCACCCAAGCATCCCATCATCTCCGTCACATCATCCGGCGCGATGTCTGCAAAAAAGATACTGTCCCGAATAAGTTCCGCTTTTTTTTCCATAACACTTTCCTTTTGTTGGAAATACAACAGACTTTTCATAACCGTTAATAGTATAATGTATCTTTCAAGGCAAAACAAGGGAAAGGAAGATAGTTGCATGCAACGTAGAATCATTGAAATTGACCAAGCGAAATGCACCGGCTGCAGCCTTTGCCTCAAGCTTTGCCCGGATGGCGGGCTCGGCATGGTGGATGGGAAGGTAACGCTGCTGCGGCCTGAGCAATGCGACGGCATGGGCGGATGTATGCCGGTATGCCCGGTGGACGCTATCCATTTCGTGGAATGTGAAGCCGCCGCATACGACAGCGAGGCCGTGCGCCAGATGCGCAAAAGCATCGCCATGGAGTACTCCAGGCCATATTCCGGGTGCCTGGGCAGCCAGCCAAAGGCGCTCATCCGATCTGAAACTGATACTGCGTGGCAGAGCGAGCTGGCCCAATGGCCCGTTCAGATGAAGCTGGTGCCCACCATCGCTTCCTATTTTGATGGTGCGGAGCTGCTCATCGCCGCGGACTGCACCGCGTTCTCGTGCGCGGATTTTCACCAGCGCTTCATGCGCGGGCACGTCACGCTGATCGGCTGCCCCAAGCTGGATTCCGGCGACTACACCGAAAAACTGGAGGAAATCCTCGTCCGCAACAGTATCCGCAGCCTCACAGTTGTCCGGATGGAAGCCCCTTGCTGCAGCAGGCTTGCGCAGTCCGTTGCCCAGGCGCTGAAGAACAGCATGAAAGCGTTGCCCCTGCGGGTGGTCATCCTCTCCAGCGAAGGCGGCATTCTCGCCGTGTAGTGACCTATGCCTTTCCCCGGCCTGCCATCAGGCTGCAATAGCCCAGCAGCACACCCTCCACGATGCGCATGCGTGGGCCAGGGTTGCTGAGGAACGCAAGGCTTTCGATCCGCATCCCAGTCACCAGTGTCATGTATTGGTAGAACACCAACAGCAGCGCTGTGAACCCACACACCCAGTACATCGACGTAAGCGCGTTTTTTCGCGCACTGAACCCGGACATTGACGGCAGCAGCACCAGCGCCGCACCCAGGGCCGCACCCAGCAGCACGTCCCAGATGAAGCCGAAATGTGCCACGCGGTCAAACTTCAGGTCAAAATACGCTAGCGCGCAGGCTGCAGCCAGCAGCAACACGGGGATGACCGCCGCGCGGAAATTGCGCATAGAACCCCTCCTGTCCCTTCAGCACATCATTTGCGTTTCCACACCGCCGGCGAAAACAGCAGCAGCATGGGGAATATTTCCAGCCTGCCAATGAGCATCAGCACGCTGAGCAGCAGCTTGGCAAATGGTGAAAAAATTGAGAAGTTGCTCATCGGGCCGACCAGATTCAGACCCGGGCCGACATTGTTGATCGCCGTCAGCACGGCGGTTACCGTCGTCGTATGGTCGAACTCATCCAGCGCGACGAGCAGAATGCTGCCCATGACCAGCACCACGTACACCGCCAGGTATACCAGCACGCCATGGGATACTTCACTCTCCACCGACTTGCCCTCAAACTTAATCACGCCGACTGAGCGCGGGTGCAGCATGCGCGACAGCTCGCGCTTGATCGCCTTGAGCAGGATCACCACGCGCGAAATTTTGAAGCCACCGCCTGTGGAACCGGCGCAGGAGCCTACAATCATCAGCAGGATCAGGATACTGTGTGAGAACTCCGGCCAATTAGCAAAGTCCGTGGTGGCAAAGCCCGTAGTGCTCATGATGGACGCGTTCTGGAATGCCGCCAGCCTCAGCGCCTCAGGAAAATCCGCCGACTGCGGCAGGATATTGATTGTCACCAGCACCGTAGCACCCAGAAAAATGCCAATGTACCAGCGCAGCTCCTCGCTCCCAAACGCCGACAGCGACCGGCCGAAGAAGAGCATATAATACAGCGTAAAGTTCACGCCGAACAACATCATGAAGATGGTGATGACTACCTCGCAGTACGCGCTGCCATACGCGATAATGCTGGTGTTGCGCACGCTGAACCCACCGGTGCCGGCTGTGGCGAAGGATGTCGTCACGCTGTCAAACAGCGGCATGCCGCCCAGCAGCAATAGCACGACCTGCAGCACCGTCATGCCCAGGTAGATGCCGTACAGGATCATCGCGGTGGAGCGGATGCGCGGCGCGATTTTTCCCACAGAAGGTCCTGGGGACTCCGCCCGCATCAGATGGATCGAACGGTCACCCGCCAGCGTTGTCACCGCCATCAGAAACACAAGCACGCCCATGCCGCCAATCCAGTGCGTAAAGCTGCGCCAGAACAAAAGGCCCTTGGGCATGCCCTCAATGTTGTTGAGGATGGACGCGCCCGTCGTGGTAAAACCGGAGATCGTTTCAAACAGACTGTCTATGAACGACGGAATCGCGCCGCTAATGAAAAAAGGCAGCGCACCAAACACGGACAGAAAAATCCATGACAGCGCTACAGTGACAAACCCTTCGCGCGCGAAAAACTCCCGGCTCCGCGGCCGTATGCGGCCCAGCCAAAGGCCCACGGCAACCAGCAGCAACACAGGAATACCGTAGGGCAGCAACACCGTCTCACGGTACATCAGCGCCACCCCGGCGCTGACCGCAATAAAGAGCGCCTCCGCCAGCGCAACGCGGGAGAGGATACGCAAAATCATTCGGTGGTTCATGGCTGCCTCAAAGCGCCCATGCGCGGAACACATCGCTGAAGTCGTTGAGAATGCGGCTTTCCGTGATGACGATTACGCTATCGCCCGCCTCAATGGTGTCATTGCCGCCCGGGATAATCGTCGCGCCGCGACGCACGATGCAGCCAATCAGCAGCCCCGGCTTCAGCGGCAACTCCTTTAGCGGTTTGCCCAGATAGGCCGCGCCGGCGCGGATATGGAACTCCAGCCCCTCGATGCGCCCATCCATCATGCGGTGCAGCGTCTCTACATTGGAGCCCAGCGAGTTCTGCAGCGCGCGCACGAAGCTGACGATCGAATTGGCGGTGATGGACTTGGGCGAAATAAAGCTGTCCATGCCAAGGCCGCCGAGCACAGATAGAAACGGCAGGCGGTCCACCTTGGTGATGACCTTGCCCGCCATGCGGGTTTTCGCGTATAGGGAGATGATGATGTTCTCCTCATCCATGCCCGTCAGCGCGACAAACGCATCCGCTGTATCCAAACCCTCTTCGGCCAGCACATCCGGATCGGTCCCATCGCCGTGGATGACCATTACCCGCTCCAGTGTCTCGCTCAGGCTGTTGGCACGCGCCTCATCCTTCTCAATGATGCGCACCTGCGCGCCCAATTCCAGCATCACCTTGGACAGATAGAACGCGATGCGCCCACCGCCAATGATCATCACATCCTTGATGCGGTGCTGGCTGATGTTCAGCTTGCGGAAAAAGGCCGCCAGCTCGGTCGGCGGCGTCGTGATATGTATATGATCGCCCGCATGGAGCACAAAATCGCCGCTGGGGATGGTCACGGTATCGCCGCGTTGCACCGCACAGACCAGCAGGCGCACCTTCAGCGCGCCGTACATCCTGTTCAGCGGCATGCCATCCAGCGGGCTCCCCTCGGGAATGCGGTATTCCACCAGCTCCACGCGGCCGCGCGCAAACGTCTCGATCTTGACGGCCGAAGGGAAGCGCAGGAGCCTGGCGATTTCCTCCGCCGCCGACAGCTCCGGGTTGACCACCATCGTCAGGCCCAGTTCCTCTTTCAGAAGGACGAGCTGCGCAGCATAGTCCGGGTTGCGCACGCGGGCAATCGTATGCTTGACGCCCAGCTTTTTGGCGACCAAGCAGCAGATCATGTTGATTTCATCCATGGAAGTAACGGCGATGAGCAGATCCGAATGCTGTACCCCTGCCTCGCGCTGTACCGCGGAGGACGCCCCGTTGCCCAGCACGGTAAAGACATCCAGCGCGTTGGACAGTGACGCGAGCGTACGGGGATTGTTGTCGATGACGACCAGGTCATGCCCTTCCGCGGCAAGCCGCTCTGTCAGCGTGAACCCTACCTTGCCGTCCCCAACGATGACAATTCGCATGTACACGAACCTCTTCTTTTCTTGCTTTCTGCATTATAGCACGAAGGGCTGATTTTGCAAGCTGAGGCGCTTGCCCTTGCCCCATGCGCTCCCTATGCGCTATAATACTATATATAGGAATTAACCGGAGGTGCATATGCAAAGCAGCCAACGTAAGTCCGTTACCAACCACAACACCGGCCTGCTTGGCATCCTTGCGGTCGTGTTCATGATCATCGACCATATGGGCGTGGTGTTCTTCCCCAATACCGTCTGGATGCGCGTCGTTGGGCGCATCGCACTGCCGCTGTTTGCCTGGGGCATCGCCGTAGGCGCGCAGCACACGCGGAACATCGCGCGCTATGCGCTGCGCCTGCTGGCGCTGATGCTGATCTCGCAGGTCTTTTACATGGGCGCCCTTAACCACACCTGGGAGAAGCTCAACATCTTCGCCACCTTGTTCCTGGGCCTGGTCGCCATCTGGGGCCTGAAAGAAAAGAAGGAATGGATGACCGCCGCCGCATTGCTGACGACGCAGTTTGTCTCGATGGACTATGGCTTCCAGGGCGTGCTGTGCATTCTGCTCTTCTGGCTGCTGCTGGACAAGCCGCTGGCGCTATCCATCTGCTACGCAGCGTTTTGCATCGTGTGGGGCGCGGGTGGCCGCATCATCTGGGAGACGCAGTTCTTTGCCGTGCGCCTGCAAACCTCCGCACTGCTGGCACTCCCGCTAATCCTATGGCCCACCTCCACGCGGCTAAAGACGCCCCGCTGGCTGATGTACGCGATGTACCCCGGACATCTGGCTATCCTATGGGCGCTGAAAGAAATTCTATAACTATCAAGAATACAAAGGAGGTCCCCCATGCCGTATCTAGCCAAGGATACCCGTTACGCACAAATGCCCTACCGCCGCTGCGGGAACAGCGGCCTGAAGCTGCCCGCCGTATCTCTCGGTTTCTGGCACAACTTCGGCGGCAACATGGCCCCAGATGCATCCCGCCAGATGATGCTTGGCGCGTTTGATCTGGGCATCACCCATTTCGACCTGGCGAACAACTATGGTCCACCGACAGGCTCCGCCGAAGAGTCGCTGGGCCGCGTGCTCCGCAGCGACCTTGCCCCCTACCGAGACGAGCTAATCATCTCCACCAAAGCCGGATACACCATGTGGCCCGGCCCGTATGGCGACTTTGGCTCGCGCAAGTACCTGCTTGCCAGCCTGGACCAAAGCCTGCGCCGCATGGGACTTGACTATGTCGATATTTTTTACCACCACCGCATGGACCCCGAAACGCCGCTGGAGGAGAGCATGGGCGCGCTGGCAAGCGCCGTGAAGCAGGGCAAGGCGCTGTATGTAGGCATCTCTAACTACAGCCCGGAGGAAACCCGCCGCGCCGCCGCCATCTTGAAGGATATGGGTGTGCCGCTGCTGGTTCACCAGCCGCGCTATAACATGTTCCAGCGCACGCTGGAAGAGGGGCTAGCGGATGCGCTTGCCGATATCGGCGCGGGTGCGGCGGTGTTCTCCCCACTGGCGCAGGGCATGCTGACAGGCCGCTATCTGGAAGGCATTCCCGCCGACTCCCGGGCTGGCAGCAGCAATCCTTTCCTGACCC
The DNA here is from genome assembly GCA_031549105.1 of Eubacteriales bacterium. GTDB lineage: Bacteria > Bacillota > Clostridia > Christensenellales > Aristaeellaceae > Avichristensenella. The sequence goes on along the minus strand of JAVBQK010000184.1, from coordinate 9,429 downwards.
CCGAGCGCCTCACACCCGATGTGATGGACAAGGTGCGGCGTCTGGCTGCTATCGCCGAATCCCGTGGGCAGACGCTCGCGCAAATGGCGCTCGCGTGGGTTCTGCGCCTACAGGTAGTTTCCACTGTGCTGGTAGGCGTCAGCCGCCTTTCGCAGATTGAGGAAAACGTGCAGTCGGTGCTAAATGCCCCGCCGTTTTCGCAGGAGGAGCTGGACGCCATCGATGCCATTTTGCGGTAATATAGACAAGAAAACACAAATGAGACGGCCAAGGCCGTCTCATAATTCTGTCCCGATGGTGCCGTCCGCCGCGAATTTTTTCACCCGCCGCCTGGCAGGTCGGAACCCTGCAGCCGCTTATTGCCGTCCCCTGACATGCCATCCGGCAAGGGGGCGTGACAGCCACGGACCGACGCAGGTCCCTGTTTACGAAATGTGGGTAAAAATACGCGGCTCGCGTACACCCCAGGATTCATCCTTCGTGACGCGATTATTATAACAGGGGCAAAAGCAGATGTCAATTCCCTGGTGAAAACCTGTTGGGGGAGGAGAATTAAAGCGTGCCGGCGATGGCTCGTACATGCCGTTTGCACGCATTTTGCCATATTTCTTCTCATGGTCCGTTTTCTTCTTCATGTTCGACAGAATTTCTCTTTTTCATGCCATATATTGTCTTTTTTTGCACGCCACGGTATAATGAAACATCTCATTGCGAAAGAAGTGTTGCCCATGTGGTATGCGCACAGCCTTCCCGATGCCGCACAATCAGCATGGCAAACGCTGGATGAACATCTGGATAACACCACAAGGCTCGCCGGGGACTTCGCCTCCGTGTTCGGCGCGCAGGATTTCGCGGCGCTCGCGGCAGGGTTGCACGACGCCGGCAAGTATACAGGCGCCTTTCAGCGCCGCCTTGCAGGCGATCCGCACAGTGTTATTCACTCTACCGAGGGTGGCCGCATCGCAATCGAACAATACGGCAAGGTCTATGGCCAGATACTCGCCTATGCCATATTGGGCCATCACGGCCATCTTCCCAACGCCGGAAGCGCCGGGCAGCCGGGCTCCTTGGCCTATCGCCTGAAAGAACACCCGCAACCAACATCCGCATTTCTCCAGCAGCGCACGCTGCCCGCGCGCCCCGCGCCGCCGCAATTTGACAGGGCGCATGCCGGTTTTCAGTGCGCCATGTTTATACGCATGCTCTTCTCCTGTCTTGTGGACGCGGATTGCCTTGATACCGAGCAGTTCATGCTGCCCGAACATGCGGCTCTCCGGCGCGACAGCACGCCAGCTGCAGAACGCGATGAACTGCTTCGCTGCAAGCAAGCGCTTGATAAGAAGCTTGCCGAGATTACTGCCGACGCGGATCCAACCAACGTGAACATTCAGCGGGCATATGTGCTGAATGCCTGCCGCAATGCCGCACAAATGCCGCCTGGTATTTTTTCGCTGACCGTGCCCACCGGCGGCGGAAAGACGTACTCTCTGATGACCTTTGCGCTGGATCACGCGCTTTTGCATGACCAGCGGCGGGTTATTTATGTGGCTCCATTCACAAGTATAATCGATCAAAATGCCGAGGTCTACCGTGATGTGTTCGGCCCAGAAGCGGTGCTGGAACATCACAGCGCCGTCGGGGATCATGCTGGCAACAATGCTGATAAAGATAAAGAAAAGCTACACCTACAGCTCTCACTTGCCACGGAGAACTGGGCCTCCCCCATCGTTATAACGACGGCCGTGCAGTTCTTTGAGTCCCTGTTTGCCAGCCGCAAATGGCGGTGCAGAAAGCTACACAACATCACGGGCAGCGTCATCGTGCTAGATGAGGCGCAAACCCTGCCCGATGCGCTGCTATTGCCGACACTGGCCGCACTGGAAACCCTATGCGCGCAGTACGGCTGCACAGTGCTGCTATGCACCGCGACGCAGCCCGCGCTGGGCCAGTGGTGGCCCAGCGGCACGGTTCCACGCGAGATCGTCCCCAACCCAGATGCGCTCTACGAAAACTTGCGCCGCACCCGCGTGCACAAGCTTGGTACACTGGATGTTGCCCAGGTGGCGGAGCGCTTGCGTGCACATCCGCAGGCACTGTGCATTGTCTCCACCCGCGCACGTGCACGGGCGCTGTATACCGCACTATCCGGCCAGCCCGGCCTATATCACCTCAGCGCGCGCATGTGCCCTATGCACCGCAGCGAAGTGGTGACGGAAATTAAGACGCAGCTCAAATCAGGCAACCCATGCCTGGTGATCTCGACTCAGCTAATTGAAGCTGGCGTCGATGTGGACTTCCCTGTCGTGTACCGCGAAGTCGGCGGAATTGACGCGATTGCCCAGGCCGCCGGTCGCTGTAACCGGGAAGGCCTGCAGCCCGAGGGCCAGGTCTATGTATACCAGCCCGCCGAAGGCCTGCCCAAGGGGTGGATTGCCACCTGCGCTTCGGCGGCAGAACCGGTTCTGGCAACCTTCGACGATCCCCTATCGCTTGAGGCGGTTCACGCCTACTCTTCCCGGCGCTTTGCGCTGCGGGGCAAGGAAGCGCTAGATGAACGCGACATTCTCCGCGACCTCAACAGCGATGACACCGTCCGCAACCTGTCCATTGAGTTCCGTGACATTGCGCGCCGCTATCGCCTAATTGACGATACTGGCGAGACGGTCTATGTCCCCCACGGCGAAGAAGGCAAGCGCCTCATTGAGGCCCTGTACACCAGTGAAAACCCTGGCACACTAGCCCGCAGCCTTCAGCGCTATGGCGTGAACCTCTATCCGCAAGAGTACGCGAAAATGCTTGCTGCCGGTTGGATACAGGTGCAGCGTGACCTTTATCCCGTGCTGGTATTGCCCAAATACTACGATGAGCACACCGGGCTAAAACCATTTAATGACCTGATGGAAACCGGTTCATATATATCTTGATATCAACCTTTGGAAAGGAGTGATCCCTATTAGGCTATGGCATTAGGCTAAAGGTATGGGGCGAGCGCGCCTGCTTTACACGGCCAGAAATGAAAGCGGAACGCGTTAGCTACGACGCCCTGACGCCTTCGGCTGCGCGGGGCATCCTGGAGTGCATCCACTGGAAACCCGCGATTCTCTGGGTAGTGGACCGCATCCACGTGCTCAATGAGCCGCGCTTTGAAACCTTCCGCCGCAATGAGGTCGGCAGCATTCTGGCCGGCAGAACGCTGACCAGCGCCGCCCGGCGGGATGCCCCGGAGGATCTTCGCCTGGTTGTTACCGAGGACCGCCAGCAGCGCGCGACGCTATGCCTTCGCGACGTTGCGTATGTCATTGAGGCGCACTTCGTCCTCACCGATCAGCGCGGTCCCTCCGATACGCCGGAGAAGCACTACAATATCTTTCTGCGGCGTGCGCGGGAGGGGCAGGTATTCCGCACACCCTGCCTGGGTTGTCGCGAATTCCCCGCATACTTTCAGCTCTTGGAGGCGGATGATCCCACGCCGCCAAGCAGAATGCGCGGCGAGCGTGACCTAGGGTGGATGCCGCAGGACATCAACTACGAAAACGATCACACGCCGCACTTTTTCCGGCCCATCCTGCGCGACGGGATCATGGATATTCCCCACCTCCCGCTGAAGGAGGCGCTTCCATGATTCTGCAAGCGCTTGCCTCGCTATATGACCGCCTGCTGACGGAAAAAGATTCCGGCATCGCGCCGCCGGGCTATTCTTTTGCACCCGTTACGCATGCGCTGGAGCTCGACGCATCAGGCAACCTCATTGCTGTGCATCCACTAGCGGAGCCGAAAGGCAAAAAGATGGTCAATCCCTCCTTGTTGCTGCCGGAGCGTTGTGTGCGTACCATGGGCGTGCAGCCCAACTTCCTCTCAGACAATAGCGGCTATGTACTGGGGCGCGACAGCAAAGGAAAACCCGAGCGCACTGCCAAAACGCTTGACGCTTTCCGCGAGCTGCACCTGCGCCTGCTGACCAGTACCGAGGACGCCGCTGGCAAGGCTCTCTGCTCCTTCCTAAATCGCTGGCAGCCCGAAATGATGGACAGCCCCATCTTTGATTCACAGCGGGACGCCATCCTGGCGGGTGGCAACCTGGTGTTCTTTTTCGAAAACACCTATCTGCACGACCGCGCCGCTTTGCGTGCCATCTGGGCGCATGCGCAGGCGGAGAGCACCGCCACCCAAACCGGCCAATGCCTGATCTCCGGTGAAGTCGCGCCGATAGCGCAGGTACATCCCCGTATTAAAGGAGTACTCGGCGCACAGGCTGTCGGCGCCGCCATCGTGTCCTTTAATCAATCAGCCTTTGAGTTCTTCGGCAAGAAACAAAGCCTTAGCGCCCCCATTTCGGAGGAATCTGCCTTTGCCTATACCACCGCGCTAAACCATATGATTGCCTCGCTTGGCGAAAGCCGTTCGCAGTGCACGCGCATCGGTGATATTACCCATGTGCATTGGGCGGAAACCCATGCGCCGCTGGAGGAAGGCCTGCTTGCCGAGATGATCGCGCCTGCCCCCACGGCCACAAAAAACGGCAAGGCCAATAAAGATGAATCGCGCATCAATCGTCCAACCATCAAGCTGATGCATGACGTGCTGGAGACGCTCAAGCAAGGCAGGCCCCTTTCCGATTTGTCGCTGGATGAAAGTGTGCGCATGCACCTGCTTGGGCTTGCGCCAAACGCCGCGCGGCTCTCCATTCGCTTCTATTATGAAAAGGATTTTGGGCCCCTGATTCGGTGTGTTGCGCAGCATCACCTAGATATGGAGATTGTGCGCGGACCATCCGATCCCGAGTTCATTGAGCCTTGGCAAATCCTGCGGGAAACAGCCGCGCAGGGCGAAAGCAAGAACATCCCTCCGGCGCTCGGCGGTTCACTCATGCGCTCCATTTACACCGGAAAACTCTATTCGCGCGACCTGTATGCCGCGATCATCATGCGCGTTCGCGCCGACAAGTCCGTCAACCGCACACGCGCGGCATTCGTCAAAGCATACCTCCTGCGCACACAAAAGGATGAAATAAGCGAGGCGATCACATTGGCACTCAATGAAACCTGGAGAGAACCTGGATATCTGCTGGGAAGGCTGTTTGCGCTTCTGGAAAAGGCACAAACGGACGCGCTTGGCGCGGGCATCAATGCCACCATCAAAGACCGCTACTTCGGCGCGGCCTCCTCAACACCGGTCACTGTGTTCCCACTCTTGCTGCGCCTCTCTCAACATCACCTGCCCAAGGTAAAAAACAAATACATTCACAAGGGCATTCAAGACGTCCTGGGCATGATGGAAGTTAACGAAGCCAATCCTCTCGGTTTCCCCGCAAAACTCAGCATGGAATCCCAGGGCCTGTTCATGCTGGGCTACTACCATCAGCGTCAGGCGATTTACACCAAGCGTGAAACTGACACGCCCACTACCGATGAGCCCGAAATGAGCAATGAGGAGGCACAATCATGACCCTGCAAAATCGGTATGAGTTCGTCCTGTATTTCGATGTAATCAATGGAAATCCCAATGGCGACCCTGACGCGGGCAACCTGCCCCGCATCGACCCGGAGACAGGGCGCGGCCTGGTGTCTGATGTGTGCCTTAAGCGCAAGATACGCAACTACGTGGAGTTAGTCAAGGCGGGTTCCAATGAACACCGCATCTATGTGACAGAAGGCGCGGTGCTCAACCAGCGGCATCAGGAAGCTTATGACGCGCTGAACCTCAAGCCCCCAGCAAAGGGAAGCGGCCCCTCCTCCGTTACAGATTGGCTGTGCAGCCATTTCTATGATGTACGCACTTTTGGCGCCGTCATGAGCACCGAGATCAACGGCGGAACCGTGCGCGGGCCGGTGCAGCTATGCTTCGCCGAGTCGGCGGACACCATCGTCCCGCAGGAGGTCTCCATCACGCGCATGGCAGTAACCAACGAAAAGGATCTGCAGAAAGAGCGCACGATGGGCCGAAAAAACATCATTCCCTACGCGCTATATCGCGCGGAAGGCTTTGTCTCCGCACCCCAAGCGCAGCGCACCGGCTTTTCTGACGAGGACCTGCAGCTGCTATGGGATGCGCTGATCAATATGTTTGACCATGACCGCTCGGCCGCCAGAGGCCGCATGTCCGCACGCAGGCTGATTGCCTTCAAACACGAAAGTTCGCTGGGCAACGCGCCTGCATACAAGCTGTTCGATCTGGTCACTGCGCACCGCGTCAATTCTGCCGAACCCCCGCGCGCCTACAGCGACTATGAAATCTCTGTCGCCCCCGCGCCGGCCGGCATCACGACGCTCGAACTGCTCTGACCATGCAGCCCGACGATTATCTGCCATTATCGGGCCTGCAGCACTATGCGTTCTGCCCCCGGCAATGGGCGCTGATTCACCTGGAGGAGCAATGGCAGGATAATGCACTCACCGCCGAGGGCAACGCACTGCATGCCGCCGCGCATGATCCGTTTTTTACGGAATCCCGCGGCAGGGTGCTCATCGTGCGCAGCCTATGGCTTTCCTCCGCAGTACTGGGTGTGGTGGGTATGGCGGATGTCGTGGAGTTCAGCGCCGATTCGGGCGGCATACCGTTGCCTGGCCGCCGCGGGAAGTTTCGGCCCTATCCCATTGAGTACAAGCGCGGCAAGCCGAAGGCGAAGAACTTTGACCGGTTGCAGCTTTGCGCGCAGGCAATCTGCCTGGAGGAAATGACCGGAAGCTCGATTGCAGAGGGCGCGCTTTATTACGCCGCCATTCGACACCGAGAGGTGGTGCCGCTGGATGAAGCCTTGCGCCAGCAGACGCGGGACTGTGCGGCGGCAATGCACGCAACCTTTGCGCTCGGAAAGACACCTGCGGCACAGGCAGGCAGCGGCTGCAAAAGCTGCTCTCTTATGGACCGCTGCCTGCCTTCACTCTCTGGCGCGGCGGAGCGGTACAACCGGCAGGTCATGCAAGCCCTGCTCAACGAGGAGGTGTGACCGAATGCGGAGGATGCTCAATACACTCTTTGTCACAACCCCAAGCGCCTATCTCGCGCTGGAAAACGAAAACGTGTGCGTGCTGCTGGATAAGGAAGTGAGGCTGCGCGTCCCACTGCTGAACCTGGAGAGCATTGTCCAATTCGGCTATCCCGGCGCAAGCCCCGCGCTCATGGGAGAATGTGCCGAGCGGAAAATCGCGCTGACCTTTCTCACCGAGCATGGGCGGCCGCTCGCGCAGCTGGTGAGTCCGCAGCCCGGTAATGTGCATTTGCGCCGCCAGCAATACCGCATAGCCGATAACATGGAGCGTGCGACCCAAGTCGCAGGGTTGATGATTGCGGCGAAGTTGCTCAACAGTCGCACCGTGCTGCTCCGCGGGCAGCGGGATCACCCGGTGGAAACTGAGGCGACAAGCCATGCAATTCGGGATATCGGCCACCTGGCCCGGCAAGCGACTCATGCTGAAAATGCGGACGCCTTGCGCGGTATTGAAGGCGACGGCGCGCGGCGTTATTGTTCCGCACTCCCCCATCTTGTTTTGGAGGATAAAACGTACTTCAGCTTTGTCAAGCGGAGCCGACGTCCGCCGCTCGATCCGTTCAACGCGCTGCTATCATTTTTGTATACGCTGCTGGCACACGAAACGCAGGCCGCGTTGTTTTCTGTGAGACTGGATAGTGCGGTCGGGTTTCTGCACCGTGATCGGTCCGGCAGGCAAGGATTGGCGCTGGACCTGATGGAGGAACTGCGGCCTGTCTTTGCCGACCGGATGGCGCTCACCCTGATCAACCGCAAGCAGATCACGCGGAAGAGCTTTCATGCTACAGAATCCGGTGCGGTGTTGCTCCGTGATGATGCCCGTAAAGCCGTGCTGGCGGCGTGGCAGGAACGCAAGCAGGACATCATCACCCATCCATATCTGCGGGAGAAGATCCCGTTCGGCCTGGTTCCCTATGCGCAGGCGCTTTTGCTGGCGCGCTATATCCGGGAAGACCTGGATGCCTATCCCCCATTCTTCTGGAGGTGAATCCGAATGATGGTGCTTGTCACCTATGACGTATCCACCGCCGACGCCCGTGGCGAGAAAAGGCTCCGCACCGTTGCGAAGCTATGCGAGCGTCATGGACAACGCGTGCAGAACTCTGTATTTGAGTGTTTGTTGGAACCTGCTCAGTGGGTAACGCTGCAGACTGCGCTTGAGAAGGTGATTGATCCGGAACATGACAGCCTGCGGTATTATCACCTGGGTGCCAACTGGAAGAAGCGGGTCGAGCATGTCGGCGCGAAAGCGACATATGATCCGCAAGGTTTGCTGCTGATTTAGGGTTGTTCCTGAACGAGATACACTGCCCTGATGAAACGGTTTTTCTATTCCGCAAGAAGCTGAATCGAGGCGCGGCCAGCCGGTGCGCCAGCCGGGAAGTTCCGACCAGGAAGCGCCGTAGCACGACGTAGAAGAGTCCACCAGGCAGATTGGGTGTTTTAATCGGGTTGTTTTGGATGGGATTTTGGCATTTGCATGATTCGCGAACCTTGAAAACCGAAGTGTCTGATATGGGTGCTTACCAAAAAGTGAAGGGTAAGGTAAGATACCCATAGAAGTCCGAAAGAAAATCGTAGACGCGAAGAAACGCGGGTTGAGCGTGAAGGAAATCGAGCGGGCATATAACTATGGGAAATCAACGATATACGATATTCTTGAGTTGGAACGGGAAACAGGGTCGGTGAAACCGCGCGTGGGCCCCTGTGGGAGGAAACCCAAGCTTGCCCCCGGCGAGCACCCCAAGGTGGCGGCCGCGATAGATGAGCGTCCGGACATCACATTGGAAGAATTGAAGGAAAGCCTCAGCCTGCCGGTGAGCGTGTCGCGGCTGGTGTTCTTGGACAAGAGCGGCGTCAATACCGATATGTCAAGACGGTATGGGCGGGCCAAAGGCAAAGCGAGGGTGGTGGACCATGTGCCGCTCAATACGCCGAGGGCCACGACCATCCTGTCCGCCGTCAGGCTTGATGGCACCACGGTACACACGGCTTTCGAGGGTGCGGTAAACGGCGAGCGATTCAAGGACTATTTGAGGGAATGCCTCGCTCCGGCACTGCATCCGGGAGACCTGGTCGTGATGGACAACCTGGCCTCCCACAAAGTGCATGGCGTTGCAGACATCATCCGCAAGGCAAAGGCGATCCCGGTCTACCTGCCGCCTTACAGTCCCGACTTCAATCCCATCAAGCAGATGTGATCAAAGATCAAAGCTTTCCTGCGCAAGCTGCGCGTTCGCACCGTAGAACGATTGATGGAAGTTATCCCCTGCTTTCGAAATAATCTCACCTGATGACTGTAAGGGCTGGTTCTGCGCCGCCGGCTATTCCGGGTAATTGCGCAATTTGCTCTATGTGGAACCTGCGACTAATAAAAAAGGGCTGTTAGGATGTGTGGTTTGCTAGACTCTCCGGACTGTCAGGGCTGAGAACAGGACATC
>JAVBQK010000141.1:0-18532 GCA_031549105.1 Eubacteriales bacterium | reverse complement strand
TAGGCTCGCCGACCTGCACCGGTTGAAACCGCCGCTCCAGCGCCGGGTCCTTCTCGACGTATTTGCGATACTCATCCAGTGTCGTCGCGCCGATGCACTGTATTTCCCCGCGCGCCAATGACGGCTTGATCATGTTGGACGCGTCGATCGCGCCCTCCGCGCCGCCCGCGCCGATGATCGTGTGCATCTCGTCGATAAACAGAATAATGTTGCCGTTCTTCTTGATCTCGGCCATTGCGTTCTTGAACCGCTCTTCGAACTCACCCCGGTACTTGCTGCCCGCAAGCATCGACGCGATATCCAGCGAAAATACGCGCTTGCCGCGCAGCATGTGCGGGATGGTGCCCTCCGCGATGCGCTGCGCTAGTCCCTCCACAATCGCGGACTTGCCCACGCCCGGCTCGCCGATCAGCACAGGGTTGTTTTTCGTGCGGCGAATCAAAATCTGCGTGATGCGCTCGATCTCTGTCTGCCGCCCGATTACGGGATCTAGCTCCCCCATTTCCGCCGAGCGTGTCAGGTCGCGGCCGTATTGCGAGAGTGTTGGCGTATCGGTCTTTTCGGCAGAGTCGGCAGACGCGCCTTCGCGCATCTCACTGAGGAGCTGTTCCCGTGTCTTACGCAGGTCCAGGCCCAGGTCCTGCAGCACGCGCGCAGCGACGCCTTCGCCCTCACGCATCAGCGAGAGCCACAGGTGTTCCGCGCCAATGTACTTGTGCCCCAATTGGCGTGCCTCGACAAGGCTGGATTCCAGTATTTTCTTCGTGCGCGGCGTATAGGTCAGCCGCTCGGACGAACCGTCGCCACGGCCCACCAGCCGCTCCGCCTGTGCCATCGCGCTATCATAGTCGATGTCGCCCAGCAGCGACACCATCGGGGCGGCAGGGTCTTTCAATAGGCCCAGCAACAGATGCTCCGTGCCCACATAATCGTGCCCCATTCGCTTGGCCGCATCCTGCGCCGCCATCAGCGCCCGCTGTGCCCGCTCCGTAAACCTTCCGGGGAATGCCATATCATTTCCTCCCAAACGGTAGTGATTTCTAGCGAAATCCCTTTATCGCGCGATATCTTCGAATTCGCGCCGCAGTCGTTAGCCTTATTATTTTACGCCGACAGTGCCTTGCGCACCAGCAGCGCTCGCCGCTCGTCACGCTCTGTCGGGGACAATTCCTTTTCTGCCGCTAATTCCAGGTGCGCGGGCTTTGCCGCATTGAGCAGCGCGTCCAGTTCGCTCAGTTCCATCTTGAGAAGGCCTGCCTGTACCGCCAGCCTCACATCGGACCAGCGGCGGACCCACTCCGCCTCCGGCAGGCGGCGCGCATAGCGCAGCACGCCGAGCGACCGCAGCAACCGGTCTTCGATCTCCGTGTCATCGCGCATCAGCAGCAGTTCCCGCGAAGCACGCTCCCGGTCGATGATCTCTCCAAGAATGGCACCAAGTGAATCCAGCAATTCCTGCTCTGACCGGCCCAGTGCCACCTGATTGCCGATCAGGTACAGATCGCCCTGCGCTTCGCCTTCGTCGCTGTACAGCGGACGAAGCGATAGCCCCAGCTTTGCCACCTCCTGCACTAACCCGCCGATCACAGCCATGCGTGTCAGCGCGGGCAGATGCAGCAGCGCGGATGCGCGCATGCCGGTGCCGGTATTGGTCGGGCAGCTCGTCAGGAAGCCCAGCTCCGCGTCAAACGCGTACTGCACGCGCCGTCCGATGGCATCTTCGGCCTCAAAGGCTAGCGCCGCAGCTCCCTCCAGCGAATAGCCCGGCAGCAGCGCATGAATGCGCAAATGATCCTCTTCGTTGATCATGATGCAGACGGCCTCATCCCGCCTGAGCAGCACCGCGGCGTCCGGGCCTGCGGCCAGAATATCGCGGCTGATCAGATGCCGCTCCGCCAGCGCGCGGCGTAGGGTATCCGTCAGGTCGTGTATGCGCAGCAGCGAATACTGCTGCCCTTCTGGTGCGTGCGCCAGAGCGTCCGCAGCCCGCAGCTGTGCCACCGCGCCGTCCTCGGTATGCATCTTGGTCGGGAACGGCAGATCGGCAAAGTTGCGTGCCAGCCGCACGCGGCTGTACAGCACTACATCGTGCGTAGCCATCGTCTCGGTCATGCGTTGATCCCTCCATCGCACACGGTGGCCGCGGTCAGCGCGCGCATCTCATCGCGCAGCGCGGCCGCTTGCTCAAAGTCCTCGCACGCGACGGCAAGGTCCATCTCGCGGCGCAGCTGTTCCATCCGCGTGCGCGCCTTGGCAGTATCTTCCACATGCTCCGGCAGGCGACCCACATGCTGCATCCGTCCATGCAGGCGCAGCAGCATTGGCCGTATCTGGATGCGGAACGCCTGATAGCACTCTGCGCAGCCAAAGCGGCTGGTTTTGATGAACTCATCGTATTCCAGGCCGCAGCGCGGGCAGCGCAGGCCTGGGTGTTTGGCCGTGGATTTGTGTACGCCGCTCCAAATGGCGGACAGCATGCTCTGCACGCCCTCCGCGCGCATCTGCAGCTTTTGTTTTGCCATGCACTGTGCGCATAGGTTGCGCTCGGTCTTCGTTCCATCTATAATCGCCACCAGGCGGACCGTCGCCGGGTTCTTTTTGCATTCATCGCATAGCATCAGGCATCCTCCTCTTCCACGCGGCTGGCGATCTGCAGCAGCATTGCCCGCAGAACCCCGGCACGCAGCGCGTCCTTGAACGCAACCGGCAGGTTGATCGCATCGGCGGACACCGCCGCGCGCATCAGCCTTGCCTCGTTTTCTGTAATGACACCGTTTTCGCACAGCTGCGAGATAATGGCCTCGCAGTCCTTTAGTGAAATCGTATCCCCAATTCGTTGGTTAATTAAATATAGCAGATTGCTCCCGCGTGATTCGCGCAGGCGGACAATGCGGATATAGCCGCCGCCGCCACGCCGGCTCTCGATGACATAGCCGTGGTCAGGTGTGAAGCGGGTGGACAGCACATAGGTAATCTGAGATGGCGCGCACCGGAAGTACTGCGCAAGCTCGTTGCGCTGCACATCCACCTGGGCCTGCCCCTCATCAAGCAGCGACTTGATGAACGCCTCAATGCTGTCTGTCAATGGTTTCATTCGGAACCCTCCATTTGACCATCTTTGATATTCATAGTATACCACAAAATGTAAAATGTGCAAGCGTTTGGTTTGACTTTCCCTGACATAATAAAAAACGCACGAAGTGTGCGTTTTCATTCATCGAGATAATTATTTATTATTCAGTTCCAACCCTGGATATACTCGGCCTGCTCAGATGTCAGCGTGTCGATGGAGACACCCTGCGCGGCCAGCTTCAGCCGGGCGACTAGTGCGTCAACTTCGACCGGCGCGGGATACGCCCCCGGCGCGAGCGAGCGGCCGTTTTTCGCCAGGTACTCGCAGCACAGCGCCTGCAGCGAGAAGCTCATGTCCATGATCTCCACCGGATGCCCATCCCCCGCGGCGAGGTTCACCAACCGCCCTTCAGCCAGCAAATACAGCGTCTTGCCGCACGGCATCACAAACCCTTCGATGTTGGGCCTGGCGATAAACGTCCTCGTCGCCGCACTGCGCAGCGCCGCGACATCGACCTCCACGTCGAAATGCCCAGCGTTGCAGAGGACCGCGCCCTCCTTCATCACCATGAAGTGCTCGACGCCGATCACCTGGTTGCAGCCTGTCACCGTGATAAAGAGATCGCCCAGCTTCGCCGCTTCGATCATCGGCATCACGGTGAAGCCGTCCATCACCGCTTCGCACGCCTTGATCGGATCAACTTCGGTGATGATCACGCGCGCGCCCAGTCCCTTCGCGCGCATCGAGACGCCCTTGCCGCACCAGCCGTATCCGGCAACCACCACCGTCGCCCCGGCGATTGTCAGGTTGGTCGTGCGCAAGATACCGTCCCAGACGCTCTGACCCGTGCCATACCGGTTGTCAAACAGGTGCTTGCTATCCGCATCATTCACCATCAGCATCGGAAAGCGCAGCGCCCCCGCCTTCGCCCGTGCGCGCAGGCGCATTACGCCGGTCGTCGTCTCCTCGCACCCGCCGATCAGCCGCTCAGCCAGGTCCGGCCGCTCATCATGCAGAATCTGCACCAAGTCCCCGCCATCGTCGATCATCACATGCGGCTTTCCAGACAGCCCATGCAGCAGATACTCATGGTACTCCTCCATCGTGCAGCCGTGCCTGGCAAAGAGCGATACCCCAGACGCCGCCAGTGCCGCGCACACGTCGTCCTGCGACGAAAGCGGGTTGCATCCCATGCCATATACTTCCGCACCGCCCGCCACAAACGTCTGGCACAGGTACGCCGTCTTGGCCTCCATATGTACCGAAACGGCCAATGTCAGTCCCGCAAAAGGCTTCTCCGCCTCAAACCGTGCCCGGATACCCTGCAGCACCGGCATGTGCTTTGCAGCCCACTCTATTTTCCGCGCGCCCAGCTCCGCAAGGCCGGGATCAGCAATGATTGAACGCATTGTGGTACCTCCTGTTGTAAAATGGAAAGGGGGGAACGTTAGGGGACGCTGTCCCCTAAAACCCCTGCCAAAGGGACCTTGATCCGGGTTTTCCTATTGTCGCGGTGCAAGCACCGCTCTGTAGGAAAACCGATCTCCGCCGCATTTGATTCCGCCACTGGCAGAATGCGGCTCCGATCCCCTTTGGAAACCCTAACTTTGCCTGCGGGCAAGGGTTTGTAAAGTGTATATGCATGCCCGTCTCCCGGCCGCAAAGCGGCCGAAGTTGGGATTCCAAAGGGGCCTGCCCCTTTGGCCGGGGGTGTGGGGGCGGGAAGCCCCCACCGTTCCCCGTTTCTCTTACCCCACCTCTAAAATCGTCGCCACCGCGTGCGCGGACATGCCCAGCCCCTCGCCCTCAAAGCCCATGCCTTCGGTGGTCGTTGCTTTGACGCTGACCAGGTCGGGCGAAATGCTGAGTGTTTGCGAAAGGCAGTCGACCATCTCGGGGATGAAGGGCTTGAGCTTGGGGCGCTCGGCGACGATTGTTACGTCGACGTTGCGTACCTGATAGCCGCGCTCGCTCAGGAGGGCTGCAACCTTTTCCAGCAGCGCCAGCGAGGAAATGCCGCGGTATTGTGCATCACTGTCCGGGAAATGGCTGCCGATGTCGCCCAGCGCCGCCGCGCCCAGCAGCGCGTCCATCAGCGCATGTGTGGCCACATCCGCGTCGCTGTGGCCCAGCAGGCCCTTCTCGTAGGGCACTGTCACCCCGCACAGGATCAAATCCCGCCCTTCGACCAAGCGGTGCGCATCGCAGCCGTAGCCGGTCCGCACCCGTAGCGCGCCGCTCCCCTGCCCCAGCAAGAATTCCGCCATCTGCATGTCCTCCGGCGTCGTCAGTTTGATGTTGCGGTAATCGCCCTCGACAAGGTGAACCGTCTCCCCCGCCGCCTCCATCGCGCTGGCATCGTCTGTGGCGGTCAGGCCCTCGGCCTCCAGCGCCTCAATCGCATGACGCAGCGCACCCACACGGAACGCCTGCGGTGTCTGCGCGGCGCGCAGCGTATCGCGCGGCAAGGTATCCATCACCACGTTCGTCAGGCCTACGCGCTTTACGGTGTCCTTGACCGGCACGCAGGCGACGCCGCTTCCACGGGTACGGGCCGACTCAATGCAGCGGCTGATTACGTCAGGCGTGACGAACGGCCGCGCCGCGTCGTGCACCAACACGATGTCGTTTGGCTGGTGGAGCGCGGCTAGACCGCACAGCACAGATTGCTGCCGTGTCTCGCCACCGGCGACGATTCGCACATTCATCGGCAGCGCCTGCACCTTGCCAAAGTCGCGCGCACTGGCTACAACGATTACGCCGTCCACCAGGCCGTCAAACGCCTCGACTGTGCGCTGCAGCACGGTACGCCCCCCCAGGCTGGCCAGCACCTTGTTCTGCGCAAGGCGCATGCGCTGGCCGCTGCCTGCGGCCAGCACCACCGCCCAGACGCTCACGGAACCAGCGCGCGGTACATGTCCGGCGCGTCAGCCTTGGCGGCATGCTCCGCGATCGAAAGGATTTCGTATTTGCTAATCTTATCGCCAAAGCGGATCTCCAGCGTATCGCCGGGCTTCACTTCCGCGCCGGGTTTGGCGGGCTTTCCATTGATGGACACGCGCCCGCCATCGCACGCCTCATTGGCGACGGTTCGCCGCTTGATGATGCGGGATACCTTCAAAAATTTATCCAGCCGCATATTTCCCTCCAGGCAACCAGCCGTGATATCCAAAAAGGCCCGTGCGTCTGCCGCACGGGCCATCATTTTGACTGATTACTTTACGCTGTCCTTCAGCGCCTTGCCGACCTTGAAAACAGGGGCCTTGGTGGCGGCAATTTCGATTTCCTCGCCGGTGCGCGGGTTGCGCGCCTTGCGGGCAGGACGGTTCTTCACCTCAAAAGTGCCAAAGCCGACGATCTGTACCTTCTCGTCCTTCTGGAGAGATTCGATAACGGCCTCCACAAAAGCGCCAGTGAACTTTTCCGCGTCTTTTTTCGCAAAGCCGGTTTTCGCGGCGATCGCGGCGCAAAGCTCTGTCTTGTTCATGATTAGGATGCCCTCCTTGTTTTTCCTAGCTTGGTAAAGTTGACGCCCCTCTATTCGCCAGCGGCTTCCTTTTTCCTGCTATCTTTTATGGAAAACCTGACTTTTTTCACTTTTTAGCCTGAAAAGCCCGGTTTCGCCGCAAAAAATACCCTTCATGGGGCAGAATTAGCTTGCCGCCACGGACCGCCCAGCGCCCGCGAAGCCATACGTCACGCACACCGCCGGGTACCGCAAACCCTTCGTAGGGCGTGTAATCAACGCGCTGCGCCTGGGTTGCCGCATGGATGGTATGCGCACGCGCAGGGTTCCATACGACAATATCCGCGTCGCTCCCGGGCGCGAGAACGCCCTTGCGCGGATAGAGACCAAACAGCCGCGAGGGGTTTTCCGCCATCGCGCGCACTGCCTGTGCAAGTGTCAGCCTTCCCTTGTCCACGCCCTCCGCCATCATCAGCGCCACACGGTGCTCAACGCCCGGCATGCCGTTGGGGACCTTGGAAAAGTCGTCCTTGCCCATCTCCTTCTGCCCTGCGAAGTTGAAGGAGCAGTGGTCGGTGCCCACGGTGTCGATTTCGCCCGATGCCACGGCCTGCCAGAGGGCCTCGGCATCTTCCCTTTTCCGCAGCGGAGGCGAGCAGACATATTTCGCCCCATCCGGGCGGGCGAGCAGTTCGTCGGTCAGTAGCAGGTACTGTGGGCATGTCTCGATATGCACCACCTGACCCGGCGCGCGCGTCGCGCGGATCGTCTCCAGGCCCAGTTTGCTGCTCAGGTGCACGATATTCACCGGAGCGTCCGCCAGCCTCGCGATGCGCAGCAGCCGCGCAATCGCCTCCGCCTCCACCTCCGGCGGGCGGGATACGGGGTGCGCCGCTGGGTCCAGATGGCCCAGCGACCTTTCCCGGGCAACCAACGCATTCACCAGCCGACCGTTTTCGCAGTGGAAGCCCGCAATGCCGCCCACCTCGCGGATGCGGCGGAGCGCGGCATAGATCGCGTCATCCTCCACCATGAGCGCGGGATATGCCATGTACAGCTTATAGGAGGTGATACCCAGGTCCTCCATGTCGCCGATTTCGTCGTTGGTCTGCTCGTTCCAGTCGGTGACCGCCATGTGAAACCCTACATCACAGTTGGCCTTGCCCTCCAGGCGGCTGTGCCACGTCTTTGCGGCGTTTATCAGCGTATCCCCACGGTCCTGCGTGGCAAAGTCCAGCACAACCGTCGTGCCGCCAAGCAGCGCCGCGCGCGTGCCGCTTTCAAAGTCATCCGCCGTGACGGTGCCGGAGACAGGCAGGTCAAAGTGCGTATGCGTGTCGATTGCGCCGGGCAGCACTGTGCAGCCGGATACGTCAATTACTTCGGCGTCCGGCACATCCAACTCCACGCCGATGGCGGCAATGGTCTCGCCCTGGACCAGCAGGTCCGCGCGGTGCGGGCCGTCCGGCAATGCCAACAACCCGCCGCGCAGCAGCGTTCTTATATGCGCGTCCATAGTTTCGCCGCAACCTCACGCGCCCTGGCAAACAGCGCCGGGGCGTCCACCGTCTCAATGTTCCGGTCGCGCATCAGCACCTTGCCGCCCACGACCGTGGTATCCACAATGCGGCCGGTCAGGCCAAAGAGAATGTGTCCAATCTGGTTGTCATCGCCGATGGGTGTGGGCGGGTCATAGTCGAGGATGATCACGTCGCCGTGTGCGCCTTCCTTCAGTACGCCCAGCGGACGGTCAAACGAGCGCGCCGCGATTGCCGCGTTGCCGCGCAGCAGCATGTCCGCCGTCTCCATGAAGCCTACGCTGGGATTTACGGCGTTATGGCGCTGTAGAATCGGCGCGGTCTTATAGGATTCCAGGATGTCGCTGGTATAGCCGTCGGTGCCGATACCCACCAGCACACCCTTTTTGTGCATGTCCAGCACGCGCGAGCAGCCGACGGCGTTGTTCATGTTGCTCTGGGGGTTATGTGCGACGCAGGTGTTGCGCTCTGCGAGCAGGTCCATGCAGCGGTCGGTAATCGCGATGCAGTGCACGGCGGTCGTGTTGGGGCGCAGCACGCCGAACTTGTCCAGCCGCTCCAGCACCTGGATGTGGTACTTGTCCATGGAGTCCTTCGCATCCAGCGAACCCTCGGCAACGTGCACGTGGTATCCATCTTTGAGGTCGATCCGGGAAGCTATGCGCTCCATCGTCTTATCGCCCAGCGTGAATGACGCGTGCAGACCGAACAGGCCGCGCAGTTGGTCGCCGCCGTTTTCACGGCATGCCTTCATCCAGGCAAGGTTCTCGTCCACCAACGCGTTTGCGACCTCTTCGCCGTCCCGATCGGAAACCTCCATCGCAAGCGACGCGCGCAGGCCCAGCTCCTCAGCCACCTCACCGATGGCGAACAGACTGCCCTCCGCGGCAAAGGGGCTGGCATGGTGGTCAAACACGGTGGTGACGCCGTTGCGAATGCAGTCGATCAGCGTTACATACGCGCTGTAGGTAACATCCTCCAGCGTCAACGCCTTGTCCATGCGCCACCAGAGGGTCTTGAGCACCTCCAGGAAGTCCTTGGAGGGCGGGCCGCCCAGGTTCATGCCGCGCGCAAACGCGCTGTAGATGTGATGGTGCACATTGATAAAGCCGGGCATGATCAGCTTGCCCTTCGCATCGATAAACTCCGCGCCCGGATAGCGTGCCTTCAGCGCCGCGGTGTCCCCTATGGAAACAACGATTCCCTCATCAATGGCCACGCAGCCTTTCTTCAGCCGCGACATGCGCTCGTCCAGCGTCAAAACGGTTCCATTGCCTATTAGCAGCATGATAATCACGTCCCCAATCTTGGTACTTTTGTAATATTTTACCACGTTTCAAACAAAAAAGATAGCCTGACTATGGATAACTACCCTACAGGATGTTGCTCCACGTCAGATCATCCCTATGGTGCAGATGCTCCAGCGCTTCGATCAGCGCAGCGGCGTGATCGTGTGTCAGCGGCTCGTCGCCAATGGTCAGGCCCACCTGCATGCCCTTGAAGTGCCAGGTTACCGTATCCGTCTCGGCATGGCAAACCCATATTTGCAGCAGCGGTTCCATCCTCTCCCACTGGGTCGCTACTTCCGTCAGCGCACGCTGCGCGGCCTGCATATCCCCGGCATAGGCGTATTCTTCCGCGCGGCGGACCATTTCCCGGTACTGGATGGAGAGATGCTGGGTATACAGCAGCGTGGAAATTCCAAGAGACAATACAATGGGAAGCGTGATGGCGATGGCAATGATCTTTTTGCGCATGTTACCACCCCACCTGATCCGGCTCCAGTGCCTTAGCGATCTTCAGGCGCGGCTTGACGCCATGTCCCTGCACGAAGAACATGCCCTGTGTATCTAGGCTGGCAATGAAAACATCGTTGGGGCTGGAGAAACCGAACTCCTTCAGCTTCTGCTTCAGCCAGTTTTCGTCCAGGCCGCCAACCGTCAGGTTTTGATGCTGCACCACACCGTCGAGCACCAGCGTCAATGGGATGCCCTCATAGTCCACCGTGATGCCCAGGTCAGCGGGCGACACGGGCCGCTTATCGGCAAGAGGAAACACACTCATTTTGCCGCTTGTTTCCAGCACGGCGGTGCCGACATCCGCGGGGCTGAGCACCCCGCACGAGCGCAGCTCCTCCAGCAGGTCGTTGAGGTCATAGCAATTCTTGCGCAGCTCAGATTCCTGTAGTACACCCTTTTTAATGAAAACGCTTGGCGCGCCGCTGATGAGCGTGCGCATCTTCTGGCTCTTGATGCTGAGGATGGCCAGCAGGCTGTGCAGCATCATCAACGTTGCCATCGGCAGGATGCCGTACATCAGCGGCACGCCCACGTCTCCCATGGGGATAGCAGCCAGGTCGGCAATCATGATGGCAATGACCAGTTCAAAGGGCTGCAGCTGGCTTATCTGACGCTTGCCCATCACGCGCATCATCAGCACGGCAAAGAAGAAAAGAACGGTTGTCCGGATTAAAAGTGTCAGCATTTTGCGCCTCCTGCGGGTTTTGCAATAGTATGGCGAGAATTGATAAGCCGCATCCAACGTGGTATACTATCGTCATGCGTATTTCGATAGTCGTTCCCTGTTACAATGAGGAAGAGGCTTTGCCATTATTCAAGGCCGAGATGGATAAAGTCTCCGCACAGATGCCGGAAACGGAGTTTGAGTTGCTCTTCGTGGATGACGGTTCCCGCGACGGCACGCGCACTGTGCTTGCCAACTTGGCAGCTTCCGATTCGCGTGTCCGCGTGCTTTCATTTGCCCGCAACTTTGGCAAAGAAGCGGCGCTCCTCGCGGGGCTGGTGAACGCTGCCGGTGATCTCGTGGCCGTGATGGATGCCGACCTGCAGGACCCGCCGGCGCTGCTCCCCCGGATGCTGTCCATCCTTACGGAAACAGGCTGCGACTGCGTGGGCACCCGGCGCGTTACCCGTGCGGGAGAACCCCCGATACGCTCGGCGTTCGCACGCACGTTCTATCGCGTGATCAGCCAACTTTCCCCCGTGCCCGTGCTGGATGGCGTGCGCGATTTCCGCCTGATGCGCCGTGAAATGGTCGATGCGATCCTGCGCCTGACGGAACGCCGCCGGTTTTCCAAGGGGCTGTTCGCGTGGGTGGGCTTTGACGTGCAGTATATCGAATATGAAAACATTGAGCGTGCCGCCGGACAGACCAAGTGGTCGTTCTGGGGGCTGCTTCGGTATGCGCTGGAAGGGCTGTTCAGCCTGAGCGCCGCGCCGCTGAAGCTGCCGCTGCTGCTCGCGCTTGTCTCGTTTGCTGCGTGCATTGTGCTGCTCTGCCTGGGATGCCCGGTTGCGGCGCTTCTGTGCGCGCTGGCGGCATGCGTGCTGGGCGGCATCTTTGTGCTTGGTCAGTATCTGGCCCGTGTGTACTGGGAAATCAAAAAGCGCCCACTCTATGTGCTCAAAGAGGATCGAACCAGCGCCTCATAAACATACCCATTCCAATGAAAAAAATGGAGGGATTGCCATGCCTGTCGTAGACAAGCCGTTATCCGAACTGAGAAAGTATACTGGCATCAACCCGAAGCCCGATGATTTCGACGCCTACTGGGCGCGGGGCATCGCCGAAATGCACGCGCTGGGCACCGGGTGCGAACTTGTACCCGCCGAGTTCCAGGTTCCGGGTGTCCGCTGCGACGACCTGTACTTTACGGGCGTTGGTGGCGCGCGCGTATATGCAAAGCTGCTGCGCCCCGAGGGCAAGACGAATTGCCCTGCGGTGCTGCAGTTTCATGGTTACAGCGGCAATTCCGGCGACTGGACCAGCAAGCTGGCCTTTGCCGCGTCCGGCTTTGTCGTCGCGGCGCTGGACTGCCGGGGGCAGGGGGGCCGGTCAGAAGATGTCGGCGGCGTGCAGGGCAACACACACAAGGGTCTGATCATTCGCGGTTTGGACGATCCCGATCCTGATAAGATGCTGATGCGCAATGTCTTCCTCGATACCGCGCAGCTGGCGCGCATCGTCATGGCGCTGCCGGAAGTGGATGCGGATCGTGTCGGCGCGTGCGGCGGCAGCCAGGGCGGCGGACTGACGCTTGCGTGCGCCGCGCTGGAGCCGCGCGTCAAGCGTCTTGCTTCGATGTACCCATTCCTCAGCGATTACAAGCGCGTATGGGAAATGGATATCCCCACGATCCCCTATTCGGAGCTGCGCGACTATTTCCGTCTCTTCGACCCCCGGCATGAGCGGGAGGATGCGGTGTTCACCAAGCTGGGTTATGTTGACGTGCAGCATCTGGCGGATCGCATCCAGGGAAACGTACTGATGTACACGGGTCTGATGGACAATGTGTGCCCCGCCTCGACGCAGTTTGCCGCCTACAACAAGATCACCGCGCCCAAGGAGATGAAAATTTGGCCGGACTTCGGGCATGAACGCCTGCCGGATGCGGATGACATGACATTCCAGCACATGCTGGCGCTGTAAATAAAGGAGAAACCAATGAATCTGGCCAGGATACGCGCCCTCGCGGGCGATGTTAGCTTTTACTACAAGGACCTTGTCACGGGCGAGACAGCGGCATATCAGGCGGATAAGCCGCTTGTCGCCGCCAGCGTGATCAAGCTGCCGATGATGATCGAGGCGTTCCGCCAGTTTGACGCGGGCGAGCTGGACTCCTTGATGCCGGTAACACTCCGCGCTGCGGACAAGGTCCCTTCCTGCGGCGTGCTGACCTACCTGCACGACGGGCTTGTCGTCACGGTGCGCGATCTGGTGACGCTGATGATCATCGTCAGCGACAACACGGCCACAAACATGCTGATGGATATCCTCGGCATTGATAAGGTAAATGCTACGCTGGACGCACTGGGTGCGAAGACGACGAGGCTGCGCCGCAAAATGTTTGACATTGAGAGTTCCCGCCGTGGCATTCAGAATATCATCACCGCCGAGGAAATGGGAAAGCTGCTGGAAAAGCTGTACTGGGGTAACATCATTTCCCCGAATGCCTCGCAAGAAATGCTGGGCATCCTGAAGGATCAGCAGCTTAACGGCAAGATTCCGTTCCGGTTCTGTGAGCAGATTGATGTTGCGCACAAGACCGGGGAGGATAGCGGCACCACGCACGATGTGGGCATCGTCTATGCGAAAAATCCCTTCGTGCTGTGCTTCTGCTCCAACAATGTCGATGTGCCGCAGTTTGAGCGCGTGATGCAGGACATCGCCTGGGAGCTTGCGTATGACGGCTGAGCACCAAGAGGCACTGGAATCGTTTGAGGCGCTGCTTTGCGCGTCAGAGGCGCCGCTTCCGCTGGTCGGCCTGGCAAACACCGCGGCGTGGGTTTGGCAGACGCTTCCTGAGATCAACTGGGCGGGCTTTTACCTGCTGCACCGGGGCAGCCTATGGCTCGGCCCATTTCAGGGGAAGCCCGCCTGCACCTGCATCCAGCCCGGACGCGGGGTATGTGGAACGGCATTGCAGCGCAACGAGACCATCATTGTGCCCGATGTTCACCTTTTCCCAGGGCATATCGCGTGTGACGCGACGTCCCGGTCGGAGCTGGTTATCCCCATTCGGGTTGATGGAAAACCCATCGGCGTGCTGGACATCGATAGCCCATATCCCGGGCGCTTTACAGAAAGCGACAGCCGCCTGCTAGAGGCGGCCGTGCGGCTGCTGGAAACGCGGTGCGATTGGGCGCAGTGCGGGTATGATCTAAATCTGTAGCTTGAACACCACGACGCCGCCGAGCATCAGGGCCATGCCCACCCACTTCGTCCAGGTGAACGCCACTTGCTCGGTGCCGAACAGGCCCAGCGCGTCGATGATCGCCGCGACGAGCAGCTGTGCGATGAGGATCACCGACACGGCCACGGCCGGTCCCAGGCTCTTCATGCCTAGCATCACGGTCAGCGTGATCACGATGCCCAGCGCGCCGCCCAGCCAGTACAGCTTGTTCACCTCACCCAGCTTGGACAGGCTGCCCTTGCCGCCGATCCACATCGCGATCAGCGCCAGCGCAAACGCGGTCCCCTGTACGAAGGCGTTGGACTCAAACAGCCCGATTTTCTCTGAAAGCCGGGCATTGAAAACCCCTTGCACGCTCATGGCCGCACCGGCCAGCGCGCTAAAAACAATCCCAAGAATTTGCAATGCTTATTCACCCCGCGCCTATTCTGCACAGGCAGTGCGCGGTTGATACGGAAGGGAGCCGTTATGAAAACTTTGCTTGCCTACGCGACCAAATACGGCGGAACCAAGGAATGTGCCGCCCAGATTGCCAGCCGCCTGCCCGGCACGGTTACACTGCTGGAGCTTTCGCGCGACACCCAGGCGGACCTTTCCACCTATGACAACGTCATCGTCGGCAGCTCGGTGTACATTGGCAAGCCGCGCAAGGAGATGGTCGCGTTTTGCAAACGGTATGAGAAAGAGTTGCTGGCAAAGCGCCTGGGCCTTTTTCTCTGCTGCATTCAGGACCTGGACAAGACCGTGGCGGAACAGATGAATCTTTCCTTCTCAAAGGCGCTGCGTGAGCACGCCGCGGTGCAGGGTGCGCTGGGCGGTGTGGTGAACTACACAAAGCTGGGGCGCATGGATGGTTTCATCATGAACATGGTGGCCGGAGACCTACGCAAAAAGGTTAACAGCGACGTGATATCCACGCTGTCCGCAGAGCGGATAGAACGGTTTGTGCGGCTGCTCATCGCGTAACGCCCTTGAAATAGGGCGAAAAAGCGCGTATAGTGGCAGTGATACGGCAGGGATTTCACTAGAAATCCCTTTATAGCGCGGTGTTTTCGGGTTCGCACTTTATCTAGGCAATGAAGAAAGTGGGTCTTTGGATGTCGGATACGCAGACGAAGCAAGATGCCCGCCGGGAAGAGATGCTTACAGCCCCCATCCCCAAGCTCATCCCGCGCCTGGCCGCACCGACGGTTGCCAGCATGCTGGTCACCTCCATCTACAACATGGCCGATACGTACTTTGTCGGCCAGCTGGGACAGAGCGCATCCGGCGCGGTGGGCGTGGTACTGACGCTGATGCTGCTGATCCAGGCGATTGGCTTCACGCTGGGCATGGGCAGCGGGTCGAACATATCCCGCCTGCTTGGCGCGGATGATGCGGAGTCAGCGCACCGCGTAGCGTCCACCGGCTTTTTCTCCTCCATTTTTTTAGGCATTGTGCTGGCTGTGCTGGGGCTTATCTTCCTGGATCCCTTCGTGCGGCTTCTTGGCGCGACGGATACCATCGCCCCCTACGCGCGGGATTATGCCAGCTATATCCTCATCGGCGCGCCGTACATGGCGGCCTCATTCGTTCTCAATAACATTCTGCGCGCGCAGGGGAACGCCTTCTGGTCGATGATCGGCCTGACCATCGGCGGCGTGCTCAACATCGTTCTCGACCCGATCTTCATTTTTGTGCTGGATATGGGCACCGGCGGCGCGGCACTGGCGACGATCATCAGCCAGCTGGTCAGCTTCATCATCCTGCTGGTGATGATCATGCGGCACAGCATGGCGAAAATATCCATCCGGCATTTTGACCTGCGGCAGATTGGCCGCATTCTGAGCATCGGCATGCCGTCGTTCTTCCGCCAGGGAATGACCTCGCTGGCAACGGTGCTCCTTAACCGTGCCGGCGGCGTGTATGGCGACGCCGCGATTGCCGCGATGTCCATCGTCTCGCGCATCGTCGGCTTCTGCTTCTCCGCGCTGATCGGCTTTTTTCAAGGGTTCCAGCCGGTATGCGGCTTCAACTTTGGCGCAAAGCGGTTTGACCGTGTGCGTGAATCGATCCTCTTCAGCATGAAAGTCGCGACGATCGGGCTGGTGGCGATCACCGTGGCGGTCATTGCGTTCGCGCCGCAACTGATCAACCTCTTCCGTCCGGGCGACACGGAGGTGGGTGAAATCGGGACTCTGGCGCTGCGCCTTCAGGCAGCGCTGCTGCCGACGATGGGCTTTGCCGTGATGACGAACATGGCGCATCAGGCGCTGGGACAGAGCAAGCAGGCATCGCTGCTCTCCATTGCGCGGCAGGGCTTGTTCTTCATTCCGCTGATCATCGCGCTTCCCCCGCTGATGGGTCTGCTTGGCGTACAGCTGGCACAGCCGATATCCGATGTGTTTTCCTTCATCCTCGCGCTTCCGTTCGGGATCAAGATGCTTCGTGACCTGAAGCTGCGGAGCGAGTCCCAGCCCAGTCCCCATGCGCCTTGAACCGGCCAAGAGCATTCTCCAAACCGTCACCCAGCAGGATGACGGTGATTTCTTCATCCGCGATTATAACATGAACCTGTACCGGGGCTGCTCGCACGGGTGCATCTACTGCGACGCGCGATCGGCATGTTACCGGCTGGATGCGCCGGGTGAGGTACGCGCAAAGGCAAACGCCCTCGCCATCCTGCGGGAGGAACTGCGGCGCAAGCGCAACCCGGGCGTTGTGGGCCTTGGCGGCATGAGCGACGGCTACAACCCAGAAGAAGAAAACGCACTGCTGACGCGCGGTGCGCTCTCCCTGCTGTTGCAATATGGCTTTGGTATCGGGATTACGACCAAATCGCCGCTGGTGGCGCGCGACATCGACCTGCTGCGCGCGATGCAGAAAAATGCGCCGGTCCACGTGACGTTTTCGATCACCGCGGCGGACGACGCATTGAGCCTGAAGATTGAGCCGGGCGTCGCCCCGTCCAGCGCACGGTTTGCCGCGATGGCGCGCCTTGCCGAGGCGGGCATTCCCGTGGGGACGTGGATCAACCCGGTGCTGCCCTTCCTGACGGACAGCGAAGAAAACCTCTTCTCCCTCATACGGATGACAAAGGAAAACGGTGGTTTCTTCGCGCAGACCTTCCTGGGCATGACGCTGCGTGAGGGCAACCGCGAATACTTCTACGCGGCGGTGGACCGGCATTTCCCGGGCATCAAGCGCCGCTATGTCGAGACCTATGGCAACGCATATTCCATCGCCATCCCGGATGTGGAGGCGGTCTATCCCCGCTATGTCGCCGCGTGTGAGCACTATGGTCTCTGCCACACTTTTGAGGCCATCAACGCGCGCCTGCGCACCAGCGGCGGATTCGCTCAGACACAATTGCTATAACGCCGTATACATGAACCGGGCATAGCCCTTGGGCCGCATTGCGCCTTCCAGCACCCGCGCCGCCGCTTCAAAGTCGTTCTTGTGGCGGTTGATCACAGCCGTCTTGTGCGGGTGAAACCCTACCGAAACATACAGTTCAATCGCCACATGGCTCCAGGTCTGCGTGGTCAGCCAAATGTCCTTGCGCTCTCCAGCAAAGAGGGACAGCGTTTTGCACACCACGGCGCGCCCCAGGCCCTTCCCCTGCTCTTCCGGCCGCACCGCCACCCAATGCAGCATCTGGATCTGCTCGTTCGCATCGTCAGCCTTGAGCCACGCGCACGCGTTGGCCACTGGCACGCCGTCAGGGTTCGTGATGAATACCATATTCCGTGCGAGCTGTGCCGGATAGGGCGTAAATTCCCGGTCAAAGTACTCCCGGGCCTGCGCGGGGTTGTCAAACTCGGTTACCGAAGTCTCTATATCGCACCAGGCGGCTTCATCTCCCGGCTGAAAAAAGCGGTAGGCATAACCATTCGGCAGCGCCGGGATATCCGGCAGCGGTTGCTCCTTGGGAAGCAGCATCGCCACCACATGGTACGGAATTGACTTGTCCAGCATCGGGACACCCCTTTCTTTTGCCCTAGTATACATGGTATACTGGCAAAAAACAACAAGGAGGTTCCCATGGAAAACGCCGTACTCCAGGCGATCGCCGACCGGCGCAGCATCCGCGCGTATACGCCTGAACAGATTACCGAAGAACACCTCACAACACTTTTGGATGCAGGCCAGGCCGCGCCCAGCGCGGCAAACCGCCAGCCCTGGCATTTCACCGCCGTGCAGGATGCCGCGCTGATCACGCGCATCAACGAGTCCTTCCGCACCGAGGTGCTCAAGGACTGCCCGGAAGACCGCCGCGCAATGTTTGAAGACCCTGCCTACAGCGTCTTCTTCCATGCCCCGACGGTTATCTTCTTCTCCTGCCCCTCCATAGAGGAAATGAAGTACGCCCAGACTGACACCGGCATGGCAATCCAGACGATGGCCCTTGCGGCCCACTCAATGGGCCTTGGCACAGTCATCCTGGGCATGCCGCGCCTGGCGTTCCAGAGCGCCGAAGCGGATGCGTTCCGCGAAGCACTCGCTTTCCCCAAGGGCTATGACTTCTGCCTGGCAATGTCGGTCGGCTACCCCGCGACCACAAAGGAAGCGCACCCCGTTTGGCCGGGCAAGGTGACGATCGTAAGGTGAGGTCGGACGAAGAAGGAACGCCAAGGGGCGCTGCCCCTTGGATCCCCGCGAAGGGCTTTGCCCTTTCGAAACCCAATTTTTCGCCTGCGGGCGGGCTGGTGTATTCCATGTTACCCACCCGCCCGCAGGCGAGATTGGGAGTCCAGAGGGGC
>JAVBQK010000134.1:0-4200 GCA_031549105.1 Eubacteriales bacterium | reverse complement strand
CCGGGGCAACCGGCCCTTGCGCGTGGCAAACCCAACTTGTCGCCTGCGGGCGGGCGGGACTAAATTGATTAATTCAAACCCGCCCGCAGGCGAGTTTGGGAGTCCCGCGGGCCAAAGGCCATTTGGCAGGGTCTGGGACAGCGTCCCAGCGTTCCTCCCCCTCGGCACCCCGCGCTTTCTTTCACGGCATTCTTCAGGGAGGTGCATCATGGCGGACGTAGCTGAACAAAAGCGGGCCAGAAAGCGCATGAACCCGGCTGCCCGCAGCCAGGCCATCGCGGGCTATGTGTTTATCGCCCCGTTCATCATTGGTTTTTTTTGCTTTACCATCATCCCTATGGCGTATTCGCTTTTCCTTTCATTTACAAAGTATTCGATCGGCGGGTCCATTAAGTGGATTGGCTTTGATAACTATGTCCGCATGTTTACCAAGGACAATAAGTTCTACAACTCCATCCGGGTTACACTGACGTTTGTGCTGGTGGCGGTGCCGCTGAAGGTGGGCTTTGCGCTCGTCGTGGCGCTGCTTTTGCATACCAAGAGCCGCGTAGCCAACGTGTACCGCTCGGCGTATTACCTGCCGTCACTGGTGGGCGGCAGCGTGGCAATCTCCATCATGTGGAGAGAACTGTTCTCCGACTTTGGTGTGATCAACGAGATGCTCAAGAGCATCGGGATGAACAAGATATCCTGGCTGGGCGACCCGAACTACGCGATCTGGACGCTGGTGCTGATGACGGCATGGCAGTTTGGCTCGTCGATGATCATCTTCGCGGCGGGGCTCAAGCAGATTCCCGATACGTATTATGAGGCGGCCAGGATCGACGGGGCGAGCAATGCCCGCCAGCTGATCGCCATCACGCTGCCGATGCTTTCCTCTGTAATTTTCTTCAACCTGGTGATGCAGATCATCTCGGGCTTCATGACGTTTACGCAGGCTTTCATCGTCACGACCGGCGGTCCGCTGGAATCGACGATGTTCTATGCGCTGTACGTGTACAACCGTGCGTTCAAGTACGGGGAACTGGGGTACGGCAGCGCGCTGGCGTGGTTCCTGCTGGTGATGATTTCTGTCGCCACGGGCATCATGTTCAAGCTCTCCAACAAATGGGTGTATTACGAGTCGAAGGGGGCGAAGTAAGTGAGCACGGCCAAGATTGCCCGGGGGACGCTGTACCACCTGTTCGTCATTCTCTTCGGCTGTTTGATGCTCTATCCCGTTGCCTGGATGGTGATGGGCTCCTTCAAGCCCAACATCGAGATCCTCACCAGCTCGTTGAACTTTTTTCCGCAGGAATTTACGCTGGCAAACTATACGAACGGCTGGAAGGGGTTCGGCGGCATTTCCTTTGCGGTGTTTTTCAGGAACTCGCTGGTGGTCACCAGCCTTGCGACGCTGGGCACCACGCTGTCCTCGGCGCTGATCGCCTATGGGTTTGCGCGGCTGAACTTTCCTGGCAAGCGCATCTGGTTCCTCTGCATGATGGTGACGATGATGCTGCCAGGTCAGGTCATGTTGATCCCGCAGTACATCATCTACCTAAAGCTGGGCTGGATCAACACGTTTAATCCGCTGGTCATTCCGGAGTATGGCGGCAAAGCGTTCTTTATCTTCATGATCATGCAGTTCATCCAGGGACTGCCACGCGAGCTGGACGAGGCCGCGACGATTGACGGCTGCTCGCTCTACACGATCTTCGGACGCATCACGCTGCCGCTGATCACCCCCGCGCTCGTGACGACGATCGTCATCAGCTTCTACTGGAAGTGGGACGACTTCCTCGCGCCGCTGTTGTACCTCAGCCGCGTGACGCGGTTCACCGTGTCGGTGGCGATCAAGGCGTTTGCTGACGCGTCGTCCACCACGGACTACGGCGCGATGTTCGCGATGTCCACGCTGTCGCTGCTACCGGTCTTCTTAATCTTCCTGTTCTTCAACCGGCTGCTCATCGAAGGTATCAGCACGAGCGGCCTGAAAGGATAACACATGACGAACGAACTTACAATCAGTCAAAATGGCCGCTATTTCGAGCGGGACGGCATGCCCTTTTTCTGGCTGGGTGATACGGCGTGGCTGCTGTTTAGCAAGCTGACGCTGGAGGAGGCGCGCGTATATCTGGAGAACCGCGCGGCGAAGGGATATACCGTGATCCAGGCAACGCTGATCCATTTCAGGGGTATGGCGACGGCAGCCGGTTCCCCGGCGTTGCTGGACGATGATTTTGCTCAGCCGAACCCGGACGCGTCCGAAGACGCTTTCTGGCCGCATGTGAAGCGTGTGGTGGAGATCGCGGGTTCGCTCGGCTTGTACATGGCGTTGCTGCCGGCGTGGGGGAGCATGACCCAGAACGGCCTGACACCGGAAAAGGCAGGACCCTACGCGGAGTTCCTGGCGGAGAATTTCGGCGGGTATGAGAACGTGCTGTGGCTCGTCGGCGGCGATATCCGGGGCACTGCCGCGCCGGAAGTGTTCGACTGCATCGGGAAGACGCTGCGCACCAAGTGTCCCCGCCAGCGGATCGGTTTCCATCCGTTTGGTCGCTGTTCGTCGGCGACCTGGTTCCATGACCGCGATTGGCTGGACTTTAACATGTTCCAGTCCGGGCACAGGGACTATGGCCAGCGCCAGTTGAACGCCTGGGATGACGCAGTGGAAGACGACGAATGGATGGGCGAGGACAACTACAAATACGTGCTGCGCGACCGCGAACGCGTGCCCGCAAAGCCCACGCTGGATGGCGAGCCGTCCTATGAGCTGATCCCGCACGGACTGCATGACCCTGCATTGCCATACTGGCAGGCGCATGACGTGCGCCGCTACGCCTACTGGTCGCTGCTTGCCGGTGCGGCGGGTCACACCTACGGCGATAACGCGATCATGCAGTTCTATCGTGGAAATGAGAAGGCATCCTACGGCGCGCTGCAGACATGGGATGTGGCGGTGCATAACCCGGGCGGGATGCAGATGGGCCACGCAAGGCGGCTGATGGAAGCAATCGGGTGGGAGCAGGGCGAACCGTGCCAGGCGCTGATCGCAGATGGCCAGGGCGAGCAGCACGCGCACATCCGCGCGCTGCGCACGCCGCATGTCGCGTGCTGCTACCTATACGAGGGTCAGCCGGTGACACTCGAGCTATCCGAACTCCCGTTCCAAACGGCGGATATCTGGTGGTTCGACCCCATCGTCGGCATGGCAAGCTACGCTGGCCGCACAGAAGCAAGCGGGGAACACAGCTTTACGCCCCCCGAGCGGCGGTCCGGCCAGAACGACTATGTGCTGGTGCTGACGGACGTGGGGTACCGGGAGGAGTTCCTAAAAAGAATACGGTAGGGATTTAGGGGGACATTGTCCCCCTTAGGCGTCAAATAGGGGGGATTGCTGATGAACGAACACGCCGCCGGGAACCCAACGCGCGCGGAGGCTGAAGCGTTGCTTGCGTGGGCGTGCGACCTAAACCCTGGCCCCTGGGCGGAACATAGCCGGGTCGTCGCACGGGCGGCGGAAGTTATCGCGACGCAGTGCGGGCTGGAAGCGGACAAGGCATATGCGCTAGGGTTGCTTCACGATATCGGGCGGTACGAAGGGGTGCGCGGGCTACACCATACCATCGCCGGATATGCGCTATTACGGGACAAAGGCTACGCCGATGCGGCCAGAATCTGCTTGACCCATTCATTTCCTTATCAAGATATCGCGGCATTTTCGGGCGGCGGCGTCGATTGCACGGACGAAGAACTCTCCGTCATTGGGCAAACCATTGAGCACACTGTATATGATGAATATGATGCGCTGATCCAGCTATGCGACGGGATGGGCGCGGCGACCGGCGTATGCCTCATGGATGTGCGGTTGCTCGACGTGGCCAGGCGGCACGGCGTCAACGAGTTCACGACCCGAAAATGGGCTGCCTTTTTTGCGCTGAAGGAGCGATTTGACCGGATGTGCGGCGTCAATATCTATGAGCTGTTTCGAGAAGAGATCATAGCTTCATTGCTTTAAGCCAGCAGAGCATACATCTCCAGCAAAACCCCTCCCGCCTAGAGGCGAAATGTTGGGTTTCCAAAGGGCAAGGCCCTTTGGTAGGGGGTCCAGGGGGACAAAGTCCCCCTGGCGTCTCCCCTCGTCTCCCTTACACCTCTCCCCAGATCCTGCGCGCGTTGTCCATAGACACGCGGGAGGCGTACTTGGCCTCCTGCCGG
>JAVBQK010000024.1:0-22058 GCA_031549105.1 Eubacteriales bacterium | reverse complement strand
GTTTCTACTACCCCGAAATACCTTTGTATCGCTTCTTTTCTCATAACTCCTATTCTATCATAAAACTTGATTTCCGTGGGGGAGGGAAGACGCCAGGGGGGACGCTGTCCCCCTGGACCCCCTGCCAAAGGGCCTTGCCCTTTGGACCCCCAACACTGCTCACGCAGGGGCGAGCTCATAGTATATATACCCAACCCTTGCGTGAGCAAACATGGGTTTCGAAAGGGCAAAGCCCTTCGCGGGGTCCAGGGGCAGAGCCCCTGGCGTTTTCTCCTCCCTTGACAAACCCGCCCCGCCCGCGCTACAATGCCTCCATCAAGACCAGAAGGGTAAGAAATGCCGTGACACATTTCCGAACTATACCCATGTGCAGAGCGTTCGCTCCGGATAACGGCGGGATGATGAAGCGTTGTTCGGAGCTTAGCGGGAAGGACTGAACTTCCCGGATTCCTTCATCAGCGGCACGGGCCTGGATGTTTGGGCTTGTGTTTGCTGTACGAATGGATGGGCTGTAGGCGACAACGGTTTCGTCTATGGTCCATTATTTTGTTTTGGGGGAATCAGCTATGAGCATTTTGGATATTAACCAGCTTACCCATTCCTTTGGCGATAAAGATTTATATCGGGACGCGAGCGTGTCACTCTACAAGGGCGAGCACATGGGCGTCGTGGGGCAGAACGGCGCGGGCAAAAGCACGCTGCTGCGGATTTTGCTGGGCGAGCTTGCGCCTACCGGCGGGCAGGTTGCGTGGCAGCGCGGCGTGCTGGTGGGGCACCTGGGGCAATACGCGGAGGCTGACGGCGAGGCGACGCTGGATGCGTTCCTACACACGGCATTTGCCGCGCTGTACGATGTGGAGCGCAAAATGCAGCAGCTTTACCTGTGTATGGGAACAGGCGCGACGGATGCCCAGCTGCAAAGGGCAGCCGCGTACCAGGAAACGCTGGAACGGCAAGGCTTCTATGACATTGACAGCCGTGTGGCGCGGGTGGCGTCGGGCCTGGGACTGACGGCGATCGGCCTGGAGAGGCCAATGAAAACACTCTCCGGCGGTCAGCGCGCCAAGGCGATTCTGGCAAGGCTATTGCTACAGCAGCCCGATGTGCTGCTGCTGGATGAGCCGACCAACTTCCTTGATAAGGAGCATATTGCGTGGCTCATTTCGTACCTGAACGCATTCGCGGGCAGCTTCATGATTGTCTCGCACGACTATGATTTTCTGGACGCGGTTACCAACTGCATCCTGGATATCGAGTTCCAGACGATGCGCAAATACCATGGGCGCTATAAGGATTTTGTGCAGCAGAAGACGCATTTGCGCGAGGACTACGCGCGCCGGGAGAGGGCGCAGCGGCGCGAGATTGAGAAGTTGGAAGACTACATCGCTCGCAATAGGGTACGGACCGCCACCGCGCGCCAGGCGCAGAGCCGTCAGAAGCAGTTGGATAAAATGGAGAGACTCTCGCCTGTCGCGGTGCAGCCCAAGCCGAACATCGCGTTCCCGTCTACGCCGCTCACCGCGTCCGCCGCGCTGACGGTACGGGGCCTGCGGGTCGGCTACAGCTACCCGCTGCTGCCAGGCCTGGATTTCACCATCGCGGGCGGCGAAAAGGCCGTGATCACCGGCTTCAACGGCATCGGCAAATCCACACTGCTCAAGACGCTGCTAGGCATCACGCCCGTGCTGGGCGGCCGGTTTGCGTTCGCGGAGGGCACGCGGCCCGGATATTTTGAGCAGGACCTGCGCTGGAGCGATCCGGAACAGACACCGCTGCAAATTCTGCTGGCACACAAACCCACACTTCTGCCCAAGCAGGCGCGCAAGGAGCTGGCTCGCTACGGCGTGCGCGCGGAGCATGTTCTTCGGCCGATCGCGTCGCTCAGCGGCGGCGAGCAGAACAAGGTCAAGCTCTGCCTGCTGTCGCTGACGCCCAGCAACTTCCTCATCCTGGATGAGCCGACCAACCACCTGGACGCGGAAACGAAAGAAGCCCTCCGCGAAGCGCTGGAGGCCTTCCCCGGGACCGTATTGCTTGTGTGCCATGAAGCGTCGTTCTACGCAGGCTTTGCGGGTCGCGTGATCGCGATCGAGAAGTTTCTCAGATGATGCCCGTCTGTTCCTCTATCAATGCCCTTGCGGCGTCCATCCCCGGCATCGCGCCCTGCGCGCCGTGCGCGGTGGTGGACAGCGCGCCCACCGCGTTGGCGAACCGGACGGCCTGCGGAAGCGGGAGATCCTGCGCCAACGCGACCGCAAAGCCCGCATTGAAGCTATCGCCGGCGGCGGTGGTGTCAACGGCCTTCACGGTGAAGCCTGGGATTGCGATGACCTCACCGGCGGTGATCAGCATCGCGCCGTGGCGGCCGCGCTTGGCAAGCACCGCCCGTGCACCCCTTTGGATCAGGCTGCGCGCTGCCGCGACGGCCTGGTCAGGCGTATCAGCAGGCATGCCGGAGAGCAGAGAAAGCTCGGTCTCATTGGGTGTGATGAAGTCGGCGCAGGCAAGCAGCGCATCCGGCAGCGGCCGTGCGGGCGCAGGGTCCAGCAACACGGTTTTACCCGCCTCGTGCAACCTCCGCGCGGCATATTCAATCGTCTCCAATGGGATTTCCAGTTGAAAAAGGAAGATATCGCGATCAGCTAGGAACGGCCACACCGCGTCAACCCGCGCAGGGGTCATGCTCGCGTTTGCGCCGGGAACCAGCGCGATGCGGTTTTCGCCCGACGGGTCCACCTCGATAAGTGCCACGCCGCTGGGCACGGAGGCGTCCGCACCTACGCCGCGCGCGTCTACGCCGCTCTCCGCCAGCACCGACCGGTAAAACTGCGCGTTCTGGTCATCGCCCAGGCAGGCCGCCATCAGCGTATCCGCACCCAGCTTCGCGGAGGCCACCGCCTGATTGCCCCCCTTGCCGCCCGCGTAGGTCTTGAAATCCTCACCGGTGATCGTCTCGCCCGGCACATGGAAGCGCGGCACGCGGATGGTCAGGTCTACGTTCAGGCTGCCAATGACGCACAGTTTCTTCATGATACACTCTCCTGCTTCGAAAGATAGTCTGCGGCCTGCATGACAAGCGCGCTGATGGCTTCGTCCATCGACGGCTGGCGTTGCCCGCTACGGGGACCGCACTGCGCCATCGGCAGCAGCAACTTGTGTGCGGGGGATGCCTGCACGGCTTCGGCCATCTGCGGGGATATCTCGCCCAGCATCGCGTCGGCCATGGCAATACCCGCCGGGCCTAGCAACAAACCCGCGTCCCGGCAGTTGTAGCGCACGGCGTTTTCGCCCGTCGCGCCCGCGTCCGCTCCGGCGCGCAGCATCGCCGACGTAGCCAGCGCGTTCGTGCCCACGGCAATCACAGCATAGCCAGGCAGGCGCGCCTTGAGCCTCTCTACCAGCATGCGGCCGACGCCGCCGCCTTGGCCATCCACCACCACGATCTTCATGCCGCCGTCTTGTCCACCTTCCACACCGCCAGCGTTACCGCCGGGATGATGATCACCTGCGCAATGATTCCCGGAATCGCCCTGGTAAACGCGCCCGCAGCGAAAAGCTGCCAACTGAACGCGTTGCCCATCAGCAGGTACAGCACATAGCTCACCACGCCCCAGACGACGCGTCCGCCGAGCATCGCTACCACCAGCGCGATCACCACGGACATAGCATTCCGCGGCAGCCGCTTCATAATCACCCCAGATAGCGCGCCATAAGCAGCCAGCTCAAACGCCATCGCCACGGCGGTGGGCATCATTGGCGGCATGCCAAATAACAAACTGCGCAGCAGCGGCGTAACAAACCCTACCATCAACCCATACGGCCACCCACACAAAAACCCGCAGAGCAGCACCGGAATGTGCATAGGCAGCAGCGCGCTGCCAATCTGAGGAATCTGCGCCGTAGCAAAAGGCAGCAACAGCCCCAGGGCAAGAAACATTGCGGACAAAACCAGATCGCGCACGGACCGACGGGAAGACGCCATACGAATACCTCCATGAAGGGTTAATAAACCGCCCGGCTTCAGCGGGGCGTGCAAGCCTTCATGGCGTGCTTTTTGCGAAAGTATACCATACACGGCAAGGGATTGTAAACGCCGGGGCGAATATTACGGGGGAGGAGACGCCAGGGGGAGCGCTGCTCCCCCTGGACCCCCACGCAAAGGGCCTTGCCCTTTCGAAACCCATGTTCGCTCACGCGAGGGCTAAGTACAATAGAAAAAACAACCCCTGCGTGAGCAGCCATGGGTTTGGAAAGGGAAAAGCCCTTCCCGGGGGTCAAGGGGGCAGAGCCCCCTTGCGTCACCCCACCCACATACTCAAGGGAGGCCGGGCCAATGTGCGGACGGTATACACTTGGGGAAGACGATATAGAAGAAGAGGAACTGGAGGAGATCATCGCGGCGGTCAACAGGCGGCTTGCGCCGGAACTGAAGACGCAGGGCGAGATATTTCCTACGGATGTTGTGCCTGTGCTGGCGGCGGATGGGCCGCTGGCGATGCAATGGGGGTTCGCGCGGCCGGATGCTAAAGGGCGCGTGATCAATGCGCGGGCCGAAACGCTGCTCGATAGGCCGATGTTCCGCGATGCCGCACTACAGACGCGCTGTCTTGTGCCCGCTGTTTCGTACTACGAGTGGGAGACGTGCGGCAGGGATAAGCTCAAGCAGCGCCTGCGCACGCCCGATGCGCGGGTGATGTATATGGCCGCGCTGTATCGCCGGGAGTGGGGCGCGACGCTGCCCACATTCACGATTGTCACCCGTGAGGCTGCGCCCGCCATCGCGCACATACACGACCGGATGCCGGTGATCCTTGCCGGGGTCGCGCGCAGGGCGTGGCTTGAACCCGGCAAGGATATCAGCGCAATCCTCAAGGCGGCAGAGCTGGGCGTGGAGGCTCAGCCGGAGGCTGGCGCGCAGCAACAGCTGAGTTTCTGGGGATAGGCAGACCTATCCCCTTTGGCTTGGTGCGCTGTCCGCCATCGTACCGCCGATTTCGCCTGCCTCGTATCGCACGACCGCCTCGGGGCGGTGTCCCTTTGTTTGCTGCTTGCGGGCCTTGCGGTTGGCCACGGTGTCGAAGACGATCGAGAAATCATAGTCATCCGGGTACAGCTCCTCCGCCGCGACCAGCAGCTGGAGGCGCTTGTGATTTACGGGGATTTTCTGGCCCTGTACCAGCACGGTGACAATACCCTTTTCATCCGCGCGCCGGCAGACGATGCCGATATCCTTTTGCGGGAAAACGCGCACGCTGTCGCCAAGGCTGAAGCGGTCGCAGCGGCGCGGCGCGGCATCAGCCTGAGGCACTTGCGCGCGAATGGCGCTTGCGCGGGGTGGTGCGAGAGGTTCCAGCGGTTTCTCTGTGAGCAGCACGCCGCTGTAAGCAGCCTGGCGCGCACGTGCCAGCACGCGGGGTGAGAACCCCAGCCGCTCGGCGATATACAGTGCACAGCTTTCACCCGCCGCGCCCATCTCCAGCCGGTATAGGGGGCGGAGGCTTTCGCGGTCAAACGTCATGCGCGCGTTGCACAGGCCCGGCGTTTGCTCTGCGAACTCCTTGATTTCCGGGTAATGGCTGGTGGCGACGAACAAACAGCCCACCGCGCGCAGCTCCTCCAGGATGGCGACGGCCAGGCCCATGCCCTCCGCCGGGTCGGTGCCGGAGCCAAGTTCATCCAGCAATACCAGGCTCTCATAGCCTGCCTCCGCCAGGATGCCGATCACATTGGTCATATGCGATGAAAAAGTGGACAGATTTTCCGCGATGCTCTGCCCGTCGCCGATATCGCACAGCACGGCGGCGTGCATGGAGAATATGCTTCCTGCACCCGCCGGGACGTGCAGCCCGCTCTGCGCCATCAGCGAGAGGAGGCCCACGGTTTTCAGCGCTACGGTCTTGCCGCCGGTATTCGGCCCGGTGATCACCACACCGCGTACATCGCCGCCAATAGCAAAGTCCAGCGGCACGCAGTCCTCCTTGCGCAGCAGTGGGTGCCTGCCGCCCTCGATCACGATGCGCCGCGCGGTTGTCATCTCGGGCCGTATGGCCTGCATCTCCAGGCTCAGCCTTGCCTTGGCAAAGAGGAAGTCCAGCGTCTCCATGCATTCGACATTCTGCATGAGTTCTCTATGACACGCCTCCACCATCGCCGTGAGCGTGTAGAGGATGCGGCGGACTTCATTTTCCTCCGCGATGGACAGCTCCGCCAACTCATCTGTAAGCTTCCTTGCCTGCGCAGGCTCAATAAAAACTGTGTTGCCAGAGCTGGAGATATCCACTACTGTTCCAGCGATCAGCTGCTTGTGCTCCTTCTTCACCGGTAGGGCGAACCTTTCGCCGCGCATCACGATGAAACTTTCGGAGAAGCATTCGCGCCGCGCACGCAGCATGCTCTCCAGCTTGGTCTTGATCTGTTCGCGCGTCTGCTCGATCTTGCGGCGCAGGCCTCGCAGTTCGGCTGAGGCCTGATCATCCACGCGCTCGCCTCGGATGCTCGTATCGATCTCCTCGTACAGATCACTCAGCGCAAAAAGGCTGCGGCCAAAGCCGGATATCTCCCGCTCGATTGTCTCGGCGCGCTGCAGGTATTGCTTCATGCGGCCACAGGTATTGATGAACGTAGCGATGCCCGTCAGCTGGTCGGGCGTGAGCAGCCCCTCGGCCTGGCTGAGCATCAGCGTTTTGCGGATTTCCTTCATCGCGGTGACTGGCGGCGACCCCTGGCTCTCCAGGATGGTTTTCGCACCGGTGGTCTCGGCCTGGCGCGCCAGACACTCAGCCTGCGAGAAGGTGGGCGAGAGGGCGAGCGCCGTCTCCTTGGCTCTATCGGACAGGCAGAGATCTGCCAGGCGGCGGGTGATTGCGTCAAATTCCAGCGTTGCGGCGTGCCTCGACATTGGGGTTCCCTCCAGACAAAAAATGATGGTATCAATGGAAGGATCGCCAGCAAACGCGGACACAAAAACAGCGCGCGACGGGACAATCCCACCGCGCGCTGCGCCAATGGCCGATTGTCTTCTCCGTTTGCATAGACGATC
This sequence comes from Eubacteriales bacterium, assembly GCA_031549105.1. GTDB lineage: Bacteria > Bacillota > Clostridia > Christensenellales > Aristaeellaceae > Avichristensenella. The sequence goes on along the minus strand of JAVBQK010000024.1, from coordinate 15,019 downwards.
CACCTATGCGCAATGCGCACAGGTACGGGCAAAACCCGATGGGCGAACTAGTTCGCCCGGACCTCCGACGACAAAACGGTAGACAAAAAGCCATCCTCCTTTTATTTATGGAACCAGTATAACAAACGCGGCCCCTTTTGTCAATCGCGCGGAAAACACAAAACCCGCTTGACAAAAATGGCAAGGGTAGATTATACTAACGGCCGGCGTCAATAATTAACATGCGAAATTATTTCTCGGCACAATAATTCGGGAGGGGAGTGCATGGAAGGTTCCGGCCTGCATTTTGAGTTTATGAAGGTGATGCACCGCATCAAACGGGGCGGTGGAACGATTGCCATCGGCAACTTGAGCCGCATGGAATTTTTCACATTGGAGGTACTGCACAACACCGCGAAAAAGAAAGACCACGCGGGCGGCGTATCAGCGTCCGAGCTGGCAGCAATGCTGCACATGTCGGGTCCGGCGGTGTCGCGCATGCTGCGCAGCCTGGAGGAGGGCGGCCTGATCGAGCGCAGCATCGATCTGGAGGACCGGCGCAACATCGTCATTCGCCTCACCGAAAAGGGCGAAGTGACGCGTGATAAGACCCATGAGCAGATGCGCGAAATGATGGACAGAGCCATCGAAAAAATGGGTACGGAAAACATGCGCACGCTGTTGGATCTATTTGCCCGCCTGGCAGACATCATGGAAGAGGAAATAAAGCTATCACAAGAGGGAGAGCGTGAATGCGAAAACTAATCAGATACCTAAAGGACTTTAAGTGGCAGGTCGCACTCATCGTCGCGCTGCTGGTGGTGCAGGCGTTTTGTGAGCTGGCGCTGCCGCAGTACATGTCCGACATTGTCGATATCGGCATACAGCAGGGTGGTATCGCCGAAATCGCTCCCACGGAAATGCGCAAAACGACATTCGAAGCCCTGTCCCTGTTCATGACCGGCGATGAGATGGAGACAGTATCCGCCGCGTACGCCGAAAACAGCGCGGGCAATCTGGAGCTGCAGAAGCAGGACCGCGAGACGCTGGACGCGCTGAACGACGCCTTTAGCATTCCGATGGTGATGCTCTCTGGCGCTCAGGAGCAGCAGCAGGTTACCGCGGAGCAGCTGGTGATGGCGGCACAGGCCGGCATGGTCACCAAGGAAAGCATGGCGCAGATGCGCGATGCGGCGATGGCCCAGATGGATGAGACGAGCCTGTCGCTTTTGGGGCAGCGCGCGCTGCTGATGACCAAGGCCGAATATGAGGCCCTGGGCATGGATATGAGCAAACTGCAAACCAACTACCTGCTGACGACCGGGCTGAAGATGATGGGCATCACGCTGCTGACGGTCGCGGCGGCCATCGCAGCGGGCTACCTGTCTGCGCGCACTGCGGCAGGCATCGGCATGACGCTGCGCGGGAAGGTGTTTAACAAAGTCGTCTCCTTCTCATCGGGCGATATGGAGAAGTTCTCCACCGCCTCGCTGATTACGCGCAGCACCACAGACATCCAGCGCGTGCAGATGTCTACGGTGATGATCCTGCGCATGGTGCTCTACGCGCCAATCCTGGGTATCGGCGGAGTCATTAAGGTCGCAGCGACGAGAACGGGCCTTAGCTGGATCATCGTGGTTGCGGTGGCGCTGCTGATGACGCTGATCGGCGTGCTGATGGTCATCGCGATGCCCAAGTTCAAGAAGGTTCCGCTGCTGATGGACCGCATCAACCTGGTCGCGCGCGAAATTCTCTCGGGCCTGCTGGTGGTGCGCGCGTTCAGCCGCGAGAAACGCGAAAATGAGCGCTTTGGCGAGGCGAACGAAGACCTGATGAAGACGCAGCTGTTTACCAACCGCGTCATGTCCACGATGATGCCGCTGATGATGCTGATCATGAACGCGATCACGCTGTCCATCGTCTGGTTTGGCGCGAAAGGCGTGGACCTGGGCAACCTGCAGGTGGGTAACCTGATGGCGTTCATGACCTACGCGATGCAGATCGTAATGTCGTTCCTGATGCTGTCGATGCTGTCCATCATGCTGCCGCAGGCACTGGTATCCGCCGGGCGTATCGACGAGGTGCTGGAGAAGGATCCCAGCGTCGCCGACAAGGAAAAGACGCTGGACAACGGCCATCAGTGGCAGGGTGTCGTCGCGTTTGAAGATGTATCGTTCCGCTACCCGGATGCCGAGGAGGATGTGCTCAGGCATATCACCTTCACCGCGCGCCCCGGGCAGACCACCGCGATCATCGGCAGCACCGGTAGCGGCAAGTCCACCGTGCTCAACCTCATTCCCCGTTTCTACGACGTGACGGGTGGGCGTGTGACGATGGACGGCGTGGACATTCGCGACCTGTCGCAGCAGAAGCTGCGCGGCCTGTTGGGCTACGTGCCGCAGAAGGGCATGCTTTTCTCCGGCACGATCGAATCCAACATCAAGTACGCCGGGGAAACCGTCACCGATGCCGACATGATCGAGGCGGCGGAGATTGCGCAGGCCCGGGACTTCATCGAAGAGAAGGCCGATGGCTACCAGGATCCGATCGCGCAGGGCGGCACCAACGTATCCGGCGGGCAGAAGCAGCGCCTGTCCATCGCCCGTGCCATCGCCAAGAAGCCGCGCGTGCTGCTCTTTGACGACAGCTTCTCCGCGCTGGACTACAAGACCGACGTGAAGCTGCGCCGTGCGCTCAATGAGCATGTAAAGGATGCGACAGTGATTATCGTTGCCCAGCGCATCTCCACGGTGCTGCACGCCGATCAGATCGTCGTCATGCATGAGGGCAATATGGCAGGCATCGGCACGCATGGGGAACTGATGGAGACGTGCCAGGTGTATCAGGATATCGCAAAATCGCAGCTCTCCGACGCGGAGCTGAAGGGAGGGAAGGGCGCATGAGCGAACAAAACCAGCGAAATCAAAACAGGCGTCCTCGTGGCCCGATGGGTGGCATGGGCGGCCCGGGGATGATGCCCGGCGAGAAGGCAAAGGACTTTAAGGGATCGATCAAGCGGCTATTTGAGTACATGGGCCGCTACCGCATTGGCCTTATCATCGTGATTATTTTCGCCATCGGCAGCACCGTGTTTTCTATTATTGGGCCGAAGGTGCTGAGCGGAGCGGTTACAGAGCTATTCAATGGCTTTGTGTCGAAGGTTGCAGGCACGGGTGGCATCGACTTTAGCAAGATAGGCTCCACGCTGCTGCTGCTCCTGGGGCTTTACGCGATCAGCTCGATCTTCTCGTTCATCCAGGGTTGGATCATGAGCGGCATCTCCCAGCGGATGGTGTTCCGCATCCGCCGCGAGATCACCGAGAAAATCCACCGCATGCCGATGTCGTACTTTGAGTCCCGCACTACGGGCGAGACGCTCTCGCGCATCACCAATGATACCGATACGCTCGGCCAAAGCCTGAACCAGAGCGTTACCACGCTGATTACCTCGGTCACTTCTATTATTGGTGTGCTGATCATGATGCTCAGCATCAGCCCGCTGATGACAGTGATCGCGCTGGTGATTCTGCCGATCTCCATGGGGCTGATCAGCCTGGTGGTCAAGGCGTCGCAGAAGTATTTTGTCACGCAGCAGTCGTACCTGGGCAAGATCAACGGCCAGGTGGAGGAAACCTACGGCGGGCACAACGTGGTCAAGGTGTTTGGCCGCGAGCAGACTGCGCTGGAGGAGTTCAACGAGACGAACAAGGTGCTCTACCAGTCCGCATGGAAGAGCCAGTTCCTCTCCGGCATGATGCACCCGATCATGAACTTTGTGGGCAACCTGGGCTATGTGGCGGTCGCGATCGTCGGCAGCCTACTGGCGGCAGCGGGCACCATCCAGGTCGGCGACATCCAGGCGTTCATCCAGTACGTGCGCAGCTTCACCCAACCCATCGCGCAGATGGCGCAGGTGACGAACATGCTGCAGTCGATGGCGGCGGCGGCGGAGCGCGTGTTTGAGTTCCTTGGAGCGCCCGAGGAGGAGCAGACGGTCAAAAACCCCGTCTCTACCAAGAACATCGAAGGCCGCGTGGCATTCGAGCATGTGCGCTTTGGCTACACGGAGGATAAGATCATCATCAACGATTTCAGCGCCCAGGTAAAGCCAGGCCAGACCGTCGCGATCGTCGGACCGACCGGCGCGGGCAAGACCACGATGGTGAAGCTGCTGATGCGCTTCTACGATGTGAACAGCGGCCGCATCACCATCGACGGGCACGACATCCGCGATTTCAACCGCGCGGACCTGCGCGAGCTGTTCGGCATGGTGTTGCAGGATACATGGCTGTTCAAGGGCACGATCATGGAGAACATCCGCTATGGACGGCTGGATGCCACCGATGAGGAGGTCATCCAGGCGGCGAAGACGGCGCACGTACACCACTTCATCCAGACGCTGCCGGGCGGCTACCAGATGGAGCTGAACGAGGACACGAGCAACGTATCCCAGGGCCAGAAGCAGCTGCTGACGATCGCCCGGGCGATCCTGGCGGACAACAAGCTGCTGATCCTGGACGAGGCGACCAGCTCCGTCGACACCAGCACCGAGGCGCGCATTCAGAAGGCCATGAACAACCTGATGCGCGGGCGCACAAGCTTCGTTATCGCGCACCGGCTCTCCACCATCCGCGAAGCGGACCTGATCCTGGTGATGCGCGACGGCGACATCGTCGAGCAGGGCACGCATGAAGAGCTACTCGCGCGCGGCGAGTTTTACGCAGAGCTATACAACTCGCAGTTCGAGGAAGCTGCATAAAGTGAGCACAAGTACGCTCAAGATGGTAGGTTTATCAATGCTTTTATCGATCTCGTGAACAACTGGGATCAAGGGGAAATAAGGGTATTCTCATCTGTAAAGGGTATTTTGAAGGGTACAAAAGGCGAGGCTATTACAGCCCCGCTTTCTCTATATATACGCCAAAATCTCCCCATCCCCCGCCCCCCTTCTCCTACACCACACTCCGCATATCGCATAGTGATCGTACAACCCCACATAAGCATTCAGCAAACTTGCGGTACCATTAATCCGCTGCTTGGCATGCTGGCTCTTGATCGGTACAGTATTGCCGTTCCGGTCGGTCAGCGTACCGGTGCTCGTCAGACACCATTTCAGAATCGGATGGTTTATAGTTCACCTTCTTAGCGGCCAGGTCCTCACCCAATGCCTGCATGGGCAGTGAAAGCATCTTTGCGCCCAGGATACAGCGCACCATATCAAACCCATGGCTTGCCATCTCATCCACCCAGTACCGGGTCTGCATGGTTGCCCATGCAGTGGTTTACCATTTAACCTCCTCCCCTGCACGACTGGCAAACCTCTCCATTCTACTGGATCTTTGTGCATCGGTAAATGCCACTTCTTGCTTTTTGCCGGAGTTTACTTTTTCATTTAAAACCCCTTCCAGGGCAACTAGATGGGCAATTGCATTTTCCCTTAAAATGATAGCACGAGCAATCAACTGGCACCTCGCAACAGTCTACTTTCAGCCCGGTATCTGTCTTTGGTGGATTGGTGAATGGGCTAAAAGGCGTGCTATCGCTATAGCCATATCCTGCCGACGTTAAATACAATCCTCCATGCGAAGACGCCGGCGTGGAATTTTGTGATATCTGTGTGGTATCTTGTGTGTAAAACTCCGGAGCGGGCAAAACGAAGAGGCTGTCCTTCGACCAACTCTGCAGTTGTCCTATGTTGATGTTATCAGGTTCTCCGTTGCCCGCCAACTTATCAAACCTAGCCATCCGCGCTGGAATAAATCCTACCTTATCAATATCAAGCATAATTTCATACCACATGGATTCTGCTACGCTTATACATAAAAACACTTCTCCTGGCTTAGCCCGTGCAATAATGGCTGCATCCGCATTACTAGAGTTTCTGATATTTACACTGACACAATTGGTTATTGTAATGGTTCCGATACCATTGTCGGCACTGATGGCAGCATGTACCCTTTTGTGACCTAGGGTAAAAGTCAGCACTAGCATGAGAAAGGCAGCACAGATGAAAACGAGATGCTTTTTCATAAAACTTCTCCTATCAGCGTCATTGGGTCTACCTAGTTCGAATAATCTACAAAATTCAACTCACAATAAGCTACTTTACATGTAACGTCATCGGAGCAATGGAACACAGGGACAACTCCTGGCAAAGATCGTGCGGGAGTCAAACGTAGATTACACAAGACCAGCGAAGCAAGTCAGAAGTCCAATGGTATGTGTGGCATGGGCGATATCAGTAAATGCCAAATAACTGTGTCTTCCGAAATTATCATTTATATCTATAGGAAATAGCACCTTCGCTTCTTGCGTACAACTCCGCATAACTCCCTGGTTCTACAACTAAAGTGAGGTTTGGGCAGTCTGCAAATGAAGTAGGGCTGATGTCATTCACGCCACTAGGAATTGCCAGGCTGGATAAACTGCGGCAACCCTCAAACGCCCAAGATCCTATTCTGCCCACACTGTCCGGAATTGTCACACTCTCTAAGCTGCTGCACCCTTCAAACGCCCAAAGTCCAATAATAGAAAGGCTAACACGATTTGGGTTGTTCAAGATGGTCACACTTTGTAAGCTACTGCATCCCATAAAGGCGCTCTCTCCAATGTTAATCACGCTGCTGGGGATTACCACGCTGGTTAAGCCTTTACAGCCACTGAATGCAGACTGCCCGATTCCCGTTACCTTATGTCCATCCACTTCACTCGGGATTACAAGATGCCCACTCGGTTTTTCTCCTTCATGCCCAGTAATCGTTGCTTCAGTGCGGTTTAGCGTATACCTCCATTGTACGGCGGGTGCTGACGTGGGTGTCGACCTGGGTATCGACGTGGGTGTTGACGGCATGTACCAAACCCTCCCCCCCTCAGTGGAGGCCTCCGCCGCGACCGGTTGCCCAACGCTTAGCGTGATCGCATCTGTAAATGCCAGGCAGCCGTCAAAGTACAGTTCCAGCGTCATGTCCTTTCGATCCCACCCACCCATTGCTGCGAAAACGGCCTCTAGCATATCTGTCAGATCTACATGCACAGTATACAACGACGACCGTAGCATCAGTACATCCTCGGTATCCTCAAACACGCCTACGCCGGGTACCCGCAATACCGCGCGGCGCGTAAGGGTCATCCGTTCTGGTGCACCCGGTAACATAAAGGAATGCGACACGGCAAAACCCACATCCTGCGTATGTAGGGGGCTGTGTGTACCGGGCTCGGTAGGAGGCATAGCGATGACCCCTTGCAGCGAGGTCAGGCCATCGGATTCTTTCAGTTGATCATAATTCTCCAGCATATTATGAAAGCCGAAAGCTGCCGCAATGGATTGTTTGTACTGATTCAGCCAATTGCCAAGCAGGTCCATCGGCAAAAAACCATAGTCTGTATAATCGGGCGCAGGCTTGGTTTCAAAGCTGCCGGAAAGAGGCACACCGTTCGACGGTGAGACTTGAATGGTATACCGCGTACTGGGCATAAGGCCCTCTATGGCTACACCCATTTGACTTGTCGTTATTGTTTTGGGTTCAGTCTTTGCCCGAGCAGGGTTCCAGGTAACTGTATACGCGCTTGGTTCACTGTCTTCCCAGGAGAGCATTAGCTGCGTTGCCGTCGCCTCGTAACATTCTAGGCTCTCAATCGTATGCGTCGAAGGTACGGGTGAAGTAGATGGGTTAACCATAAGTTCAATTTTAACGATCCATTCCTTGCTGTCCGAAAACAGCTCGATTGACATGAACAGACGCAGTGATTGCTCTAAGTCATCACATGCCCGATCTGCTTCACCATTCGCAAGCTTCTGCTCACCCTGCTTAAAGAAGTACATCGCCTGCTCGTATACGAACCCGGGATCCTCTATGACGGTAGCGTGCGCTGGCTGGTATTGCACGGCACAAAGCGTCAACATGAGGATGGCGGCCGCAACATAGAGGAGGCTTGACCGGATCGACTTTGGGTGGCGCATGATATTGAACCCTCCCGTATATATGCATGGTTATTTCAGTTGATCTATCTCCATGGATGGATTCTCATCACTTCGTCATGGTCAGTGCGCCGTGTCCGACCAACTGACCATCTGCGTAAAAGGACACGGTTAGCGGATCTGATGGCCATCGGTTGCCATTTGCGGCGTAGAGCGCATCCAGTAAGTCCTGGATCGGAATAGCGATGGTGCTGACGGAACCAGGTGGGACGTTGGTGAAATCGTCATGCCGCCACGCATATGTATCTGAACCTATGCGAAGGACGGTGGTAAAAACATACGGCTTTGTGGATGATGCTTGATCGAACAGCATAAATTTCACATAAGCTGCACAGCCTTGGGCACTGAACGATCCATCCCCGCGGGATAGAGAGCCGATGCTATAGGGATCTTTGACGTTCGCCTCCTGGATCGATGCTTGCACATTATGCTTGACGAAGGCAAGTCGCGCGTCATCCTGGCCTAGTCCCGGGCCCTTCTGGGTGATGCTCAGTGTCGGATGAGACGGTGCTTCAGGCGTTGCAAAATCGGCTACGAGGTGTCTCACACCGTTCTGCACTGCGTACAAACGGTAATGCGTATTTGGCGCAAGACTTTCCAGTGTGATCGGGTTCTGGTCAAGGAGGCTTCGCTCGACATCTCGCAACAGCACGCTGTCCTGTTGCACGCCGCTGATAGCCGGTCCATAGACGAGCGAGTATACCGCTTTGCCATTTTGTGATAGAAGAGCGTTATTCAGAGATAGAACGACGGTCGTCGGGGTGATCGACTCGACTGCGATTGTCGGGGTCTGAACACTGGGACCTGCATTACGCAAGGGTAACACAACAGCAATGATGCCGGTCACGATCAATGCAAGGATAGCAAGCACCCAAAACAGACGAGGTTTCTTTGGGGGTTCCTTGGTGCCAGAATCTGTTTCTCTTTCTGCCCCGCCCTTGGGTTGGGATGAGTGCATATCCTTTGAGGATTGAGGATGACTCAGAAAGATCGTTTCCTGGCTGTCTTCCGGCTGCTTTCCTGTGGCCTTTTGACCGACATCGATGAGATCCTCTCGAAGCCGAGACATCCCGCCACTGGTCTCTATGGCATCGCGCTCAGAGTCGGACAGGCCAAGAGGCTGGTCAAGCAGTTCTCTGTCCAGCACGGCGAGAAGGTCGCGTTTCATATCAGATGCGAGGGCATAGCGATTCTCCGGAGAGTAGGCGCAAGCCCGAAGCAGGATGCGGAATAGATCTGCTCCACCATATTCGGGCGGCGGGATCACCTCGCCTTTGACGCGTCGGCCAAACGCGTCGTCACGAGCCTGGCTGGTGAGGCGTGGAGGCTCAAACGGCAAGCGCCGGTGGTTGAGCATCTGATAGAGCGTCAGACCCAACGCGTACTGGTCTATATCGTACTTGTAGCCCGTCTCGCCTCGGTGGATCTCGGGCGCCATATAGATCGGCGTGCCTGCGATGGTGCCAAATTTGGAGGCGCTGCTTTCCTGCTGGCGCCCCACGCCAAAGTCGCCCAACTTGTATACGGGCCGTGCGCCACGCTCTTGCCTGACGAATATGTTTGCAGGTTTGACGTCACGGTGGATAATAGCGCGCTGCTGGCACTCCGCAAGCGCGGTCAACACATCTATGCCAACGAGGACGGCGTCCCGGACCGTTAACGGACGGAGCGCAAAGTAGTCCGTCAGGGCGGTCAACAGTTCCATGCGGATCAAAATATCATACCCCGGTGCACCCTCGCGGGGAATGATGGCGTGATCTTCGTAGGCAATGACGTTGGTGACACGCAGGTCACGATACAAGTCGATTTCCCGACGTTTATCCTGGATATAGTGGGTGTAATAGTCACTGATTTCATCCGGATGGGTTAGGCCCTGATTGCGCCCCAGATCGCGCAGCTCTGCCTCATCGCGGGGAACGGCAATGTGCTTGAGGGCAGCTTCGACACGCCTGCCTAATTCGTCCCGATGAACGCGGAATACAGTCGCATAGCTTCCCTTGCCAAGCTCCTCGCCCAGCTTCCAAGCCGGCCAGTGCCGATGCAGGATAGTGCGCAAGCGATCCTCGTTCGTCTCGTACTTGATTGGGTTGCTAGTTGATGCATTGTTTGGTGTCACGGTTGCCCCATCCTTCCCAAAGCGATTTGCAGCAGCTATTCATGCGTCAGGGTGAGCTGGTGGGTAAAGGCGTACAGGCCATCCACATAAATAGTGATTGCCGCCTGAGACGCGCGCGCAAGACTGTTTGGATTTTCGGCGAACAGAGCCTCGAGCAAGTTGCTCAGGTGGATAGCGACGGAGACGCTATTGTCAGTGGCAATATCGGTTTGGTAGAATTCGCTGATTGCCCCTACACCTGGCACAGTGAGAATGGCGAGCGTTTGAATGGAAAAAGGATACTGCCGGCCGTTATCCTTCCTAGGTATGTAGCTGTACTTTATGCCATACCCCACGCCACTTAAGGATGGGTTGCCGTTAGCAGGCAGGCGTACAACCGTTTCCGAGGGTGCGCCTTGCGCAATCTGCGCCCAACTTTTGCTCGTTTCATCCGCGATCTGATAGGAGAAAAGCCTGACAAATGGATTGCCCTCATCCCAGCGGAAGGTGGTATCAGCAAAAGGTGCCAGTGTTCGGCCGACAACAGCTAAGGTGTTGGATTCTCCGTTCTTGCCTACCACTTCCAGCGTGTAGGACATGTCCGGAAATAGGTTATCTAAAGTCACCGACGGCGTGGGAATCTCCAGTTCAATGATCGGATGGCCGTACTCTGTTGGATAATAGCGGACGAGGTAGGGGCCTGACGCCGTGTCAGAAAAGGAGAAGCGCAGAGAATTCCTGGTTTCCCTGTCGATGACGCCATCGCCGATAACGTGACGTGGCATGTCAATGCGGCTTTGTGTAAGAGCGGCCATCGCAGCGCTGTTTTCATAGTCACGCAAGAAAGCAAACATGGATTTGGCCTGTTGCAGCAGTTCGGGCTGGTTTTCTCTATCGCCCGTCTCATACCAGCTTTCTGCCATGGCATATAGCGCCTTCTGGCACTCAATGAGCTCCGTGTCTGCAAAGTAGAGCCTGTCGCTGTCCTTGACACTATCTGCCTTGGCAGTGGCTTGGGCGGCAAGATACTGCTCGACCGCACCCTGAAGGTCGTTCTGCTGCTGCAGCTTATATGCGCCAACGTCGAGGTACATAGCATCTGCATCCATAAAACCAGAGAGGCTTGCAAACAGAGTTTCCGCCTCATCCAGCCTGTTGGCATTCAGCTCGACCATGGCCTTTGCATACATGGCATATTTCTCTACATCGGGTTCGCTTTGAAGCTCTACAGCATACGCTTCAATCAGTTGAATGGCTTCACCATAGGTCTTGTCTGCGATGTGGTCTTCTAGCAGCTTGCGTAGTGTATCGGGGGTTGCCAGGCGTTCAAAACTCTTGCGGGCGATCGCAAGGCGCTCCGCTGCAGATTTGTAAGCACCGATAGCGTTTTCAAAGTCACCTGCTTCCTCGAATGTTCGTCCATCTAAATAATGGAGAAATGCGCCTGCATCACGGAAACTGCTTACGCTCTGGAATTGTTCACGTGCGACATCGAAATCCCCGGTCGTCAGGCGCCATAAGCCATATGTGTACACAGCCCATATCGCTGCATCCTTATATGCATGCTGCTGAAGTGTGGACGCGAGGACGTAAAGCGACTCCGCACGGCGGACGAATGCGTCGCTTTGCGCAAGAAAGGCATCTTCTTCACCCATCATTGCATCGTAGATATACACCATATTCTCGTATAAAAAGGGGTCATCATCAACGACGGTTGCGTTGGCGTTTGCTGTTAAAAGTGGCCACGGGAGGATTGCCAGCAAGGCTAACGCGAGGGCGCATGCGGTGCGGCGGCGGGTGATAAAACGCATGATGGGTACCCCCTCAAAGTTTAGTGATAATGCTCTCAAGCGGCATCATTGGGCATCGTGGCGGTTGGGCTGGTTAAGATGCAGCGACTGCGATGGTTCTGGGCTTGCCACCAGCGTTGCTTTTGGAAACGGCAGCTGGGTTGGTTCCGGCGTTGGCGGCAGTGTCGCCTCTTCCGTTGCCTTGGTCTCTGCTATAGGAACAGGTTCAGCCAACCTTGGTGATGTATCGTGCGATTGCACGCCCAGCGCAACTGCCAGTATAGCGGCCAAGATGATGATGGCACAGGCCGGAAGGAGCATATTACGTGGCAGGCGGAATTGCGGTTTGTGCCCCATGCCCATTCCAGAAGGCCCCTCCGGCATAGGGCATGTATCCAGTGTCGACTCCAGGTCAGGCTTTTCAGGCGATTCTCCAGGTTTACATGGGACGGCAAATACTATGACCGTCACATTGTCCCGTCCGCCGTGTTGGATGGCCTGCTCAATCAACGCATCTGCCGCTGCACGGGGATATGGGTGGTCCAGAAGACATTGCTTAATGGCGCTTTCCGGTAACATGTCACTCAACCCATCCGAGCAAAGCAACCATGTATCTCCAGCCCCAAGTGGGAATGGGCCTGCAATATCAGGTGAAAGCTCCACATCATCGTCGCTCATACCCAAGTGCTGCGTTAGCGCGCCATGGCGGTTTTGGCGCGCTTCGTCTCCGTTCATCAAACCCAGGCGTTCCATGCGCGCAGCTTCGGTATGATCGACCGTCATGCGCTCAAGGAACCCATCGCGCAGGCGATAGGCGCGGCTGTCGCCGACATGCGCCAAGTTTACCACAGGTCCATCCGCAATGGCAATAACAGCGGTACAGCCGACGCGTCGGCCGGCATGCTCCGCCCAAAGCGCATGGATAGCCTTATTCGCACGATGCAGCGTGCGGGCTATAGCATCTGGATCGGAGATTCGGCTATGCTCAAACTCACACAGTAACTCTGCTGCGCATGCGGCGGCGTGTTCGCCTGCGCTTTCTCCACCCATGCCGTCGCAGACCGCATACAGCCGGAACGCATCTGTGCCGGCGTCATCCCAGCGCGCACCTGCATCCATCTCGTTAAGCGGTAGGAATCGCCCGTGGAAGCTGAGATTATCTTCATTGTTCAGGCGCACCGCACCGCGATGGCTTGCTGCGGCCGCGATAAGGCGGGTGGTCAAGGAAGCTCCCTCCTAAACAGATTACTCCTCCACATCGTGCATGTAATATAGTATGCTCGCCTCAATATAGGCCAAGCCAGCTTCCAGGTCTGCGTCAAATGCGTCCGCAGCTGGAGCATCTAGTGGGAGCACGCAGGCGAATACTGTGCCGATCGGGTTCTTCACAAAAGACAATACGCGTAACTCCGTGCGTGCTGGAAAGCTGGGTAGCAATCCACCGGACTCCAGAGAGGAAAAGACCATCGCGCCATCACGCATCAATAGCGCGCGGCAATTGGGCGCAGCACCTTCGGGCAGCTCAAACGGGCTGGGAAACCAGTCAGGGTTCTCCACCTGCAATGCAATCAAGCGGGCCACAGCATCATACTGCACGCCTAAACGCGTGTAGTACAGTGAGGCGAGGGGGATATCTCCTTCGGCCTCAGCGTACATGCCTTTGACCAAACGCAGGTAGGCAGGCGTATCCCGGAAGTATGCACGCGCTAGGGGACCGAGTAAGTCGATGGCATCTGCGTATGTGCCGCAGGACACCGCCGCCTTTGCGTCAATCAGCGCTATGTAGGAAAGGCTGTCTTCATAATCTCCACACTGAGCGAAGATGACGCGGGCGATAGCGACGTCACCGCGCTCGTACTGCTGCGCTGCGATCGCATAAGTGCGGGCGGAGGCCGGGGATTCTGCCTCGCTATGGGCGGCGCTGGGGAACAGCGCCGCCAGGGCAAGGATAAGAATGAGAAAGCATTTCATATACAGCACTCAGGTCAATTACCCCAGTGAACTTCACTGTCGACAATTGCCGCAGCAATGGATTCACGTGTAGGTTGGCCGTAATACATATACCAGTTTCCGCTTTTTGAAGGAATGCCATATCTACCGTTGTTAATTTTTTTCACATAGCTCATAATCACCTTTCCCATGGAGACGCCGAATGTGCAAGTAATGCCATCATCGAGGCATTTCACCGTGATGGTGCCGTCGTAAACCTCATCGGAGCCAACAATCGTGCCCGTCGTTGTCCATACTGTGTTATCCGTCTGGTAGGAGGTTGTCAGTGCACTTCCGGAGAGCAGTCCTCCGCTCCACGTGCCCTGGGTACCACTTATTTCATCGTTGCCCACATAGACCGCCAGACCACTGCCATTGGGTTTCCCTGCTGAAAAACTGCAGAAAAAGGCAACGTCATAGCGACGCAGCACCAGCCCATGCCCCGACATCGGTCTGACAATCTTCTCCCCGTCGAACAGCGCATTTTGCATGGCATTCACCACCCGGACAGCACTGTCGCTCGGATTTGTCTGCAAAAGCTCACCTGCGCCCTTGATGTCGCCCGTTGCCATAGCATTGTACAACGCCCTCAGGAACGCAAGATCTTCCGCCGTCAGATACGCTGGCTTGACGACCTTATCTCTCGGCCGGACATTCTCCACAGCCATATCAATGGCCGGGCCTTCGCTTAACTGCTGGCTCAGTAAGGCCATCCGCGCCGCGCTGTCAAACACCTTAAGACCATCCAGGAGCGCGATGGCGTACTCGATTTCCTCCACAGTCTTTGCATCCTTGCGGGCAATTAGGTAGACATACAACTCGTCTGCAGTAGGGATCGGTATTTCATTCCGCGTCTGTGCCAAATTTTGCGCGTTAAAGAAACCTTCTCCGTAGAGCTCTGCCAGCAGCCTCTCCGCCTCTGCAAGTCTGCCTTGCTCAATCAGCAGTAGGAACCGCGCCAGCTTGGCGTAGGCAGCAGCATTTTGTGTATTGCCGAGACCTTCGAATAGCGCAATCGCTTTCTCCAATGCTGGAATCGGCTCATATGTCGTAAAGCCGACACTCAGCAACCACAGTGCCAGATCGTACTGCTCATTGGTCCCAGTGACAGCATCGAGGCTCGCCGGCAATGCCAGGCGTTCCGGCATCGTAACCGCAACAGCAGAGGCGCGCAGCGTAGGAATCGGA
>JAVBQK010000081.1:0-24862 GCA_031549105.1 Eubacteriales bacterium | reverse complement strand
GGAGCGCTGCTCCCCCTGGACCCCCTCGCGAAGGGCGTTGCCCTTTCGAAACCCATGTCTGCTCACGCAGGGGTGGGTTTTCCTGTTTAGCACATCCCCTCCGCTACCCGCGCGTGAGCGCAACGTGGGTTTGGAAAGGGCGAAGCCCTTCCCGGGATTCCTAAGGGCAGCGCCCTTGGGCCGCCGGAGGCCGCCCCCCTCGCCTCGCCCGCCACAACTCTTTTCCACAAAACACCGATAAAGGGTTGACAGGGAAAAACTTCTCCTGTATAATCCTTACTTGCGTAAGCAAAGAAAAGAAATGAAAGGGGGCGCGAAGAATGCACAGCAATGCCAAGATCATCATCGCAGCAGCAGCAGTTTCACAGCGCCTCCGTCCAGCTCCGTTCCGCTAAAACGAACGGGTTGTTATGGCCGTCGGCGCGCTAGAATCATGCGCCGGCGGCTTTTTCTATACATTTTGCCGGGAAAGAAAGGGAGTGGGAACCATGCAAACCAGACGAATCCGCCTGATGATGTCGCTCATTCGCGACAACGCGAAGTATTATGTGCGCGCCATCATCAGCACCGTCTTTACCGTGCTGATCGGGCTTTTGACGCCGCTGATCATGGCGGAGACGGTTGACGCGATCATTGGCACAGAGCCGCTGAACGCGCCGGACTTCATCGCCCGGGCGTTCGAGTCGATCGGCGGGCGGGAGTATGTGGGCAAGAACCTGTGGATTATGGCGCTGATTCTGATTGGGGCCAGCCTTGTGCGCAGCGTGTTCCTGTATGTGCGCGGGCGGGCTACCGCACAGGCGGCGGAACAGGCGGCACTGGACCTGCGCCAGCGGCTGTACGGCCACCTGCAGCGCCTTACGTATAACTACCACGTGAAAGCGGAGACGGGCGACCTGATTCAGCGCTGCACGTCGGACGTGGAGACGACGCGCCGGTTCCTCGCTTCGCAGCTCATTGAGGCGATCAACTCCTTCCTCATGATCGTATTCGCTATCATCATTTTGCTCGGACGCAGCGTCAGCCTCACGCTGATCTCTACCTGGATGGTCATTCCGCTGTTTTTGTTCGCATTTTTGTTCTTCAAGCTGGTCATCAAAAACTTCCGGATTTCCGACGAGGCCGAGGGCAAGATGAGCGCGGTGCTCCAGGAGAACCTGACCGGCGTGCGCGTGGTGCGCGCGTTCGGCCGCCAGCGGTTCGAAGTTGAAAAGTTTGACGAGAAGTCGGCCGACCTGCGCGACAAGAACGACAAGCTGATGTGGCTGCTGGCCATCTACTGGAGCACATCGGATATCATGACGATGATCCAGACCTGCATCATGCTGCTGGCGAGCGTCGTCTACGCGTCCCAGGGCACCATTACCATCGGCACGGTGACGATCTTCATCAGCTACATCGGCATGATCCTCTGGCCGGTTCGCCAGCTGGGCCGCATCCTGTCGGACGCGGGCAAGGCGCTGGTGTCGTTGGAGCGCATCGATGAGATTCTGTGCCAGCCGCCTGAGGCGGAAGAACCCGCCGCCACGAAGCCTGACCTGTCCGGCGACATCGTCTTTGACAATGTCAGCTTCTCCTACGAAGAGGCACGGCCGGTGCTGCAGAACGTCTCCTTCACCGCAAAGGCGGGCGAGACAATCGCGATCCTTGGCTCGACGGGCTGCGGCAAGTCCACGCTGGTGCACCTGCTCCAGCGCCTGTACGAACCGACCAGTGGTCGAATCACGATCGGAGGTGCGCCGCTTAGCACGGTTGAGAAGCATTACCTGCGCAGCCATATCGGACTGGTATTGCAGGAACCGTTCCTCTACAGCAAATCGATCCGCGACAACGTGGGCATCGCGCTGAGGGATCGAACGGATGATGAGATTTACGAGGTCGCCCGTGTCGCGCAGGCTGACGAGTTCATCCGCGAGAGCGAAAAGGGCTACGAAACGCTCGTGGGCGAGCGGGGCGTTACCCTCTCCGGTGGGCAGAAGCAGCGTGTCGCCATCGCGCGCACACTGCTGAAGGAAAACAACGTCCTGATCTTCGACGACTCGCTCTCTGCGGTCGATACGCAGACCGACGCGGCCATCCGCGCGGAGCTGTCAAAGAAGCGCCAGGGCGTGACGACCTTCATCATCTCGCACCGGATCACCACGCTGGCCGAAGCAGACCGCATTCTGGTACTGGATCAGGGTACGATTGTGCAGCAGGGAACGCACCAGGACCTGATCGACCAGCCGGGCCTCTACCAGCGGATCTACCATATCCAGAGCGCCATCGAGGAAGAGTTCGAAGAAGAGACGAGCGCGGTGATGGCGTAATCCAAATACAACCGGCAGACAAGGGGGGAACTTTGCTTGCAGGACTTTGACGAGAAAGACTATTCTGCGAAGTTTGACGCTTCGCTATGGAAGCGGCTTCTGCGCTATGCCAAGCCGTATCACAAGCACCTGCTCGGCGTTGCGGCACTGATGGCCGTTTGCGCGCTGATCGACGTACTTTTCCCGCAGCTGACACGCTACGCCATTGACCACTTTATCGCTAACGGCACCACCGAAGGTTTTTTGCCGTTCGTGCTGGCGTACCTTGGCCTGGTGCTTGTGCAGTTCGCGGCCATCTATGGGTTTCTGCGCCTTTCGGGCAAGATTGAGATAGGGGTCTGTTACCTGATTCGTAAAGTAGGCTTTGAGCGTCTGCAGGAACTGCCCTTCTCCTACTATGACCGGACGCCGGTCGGGTTTATCATGGCGCGCATGACCACCGATACGCAGCGCCTGGCGGATACCATCGGCTGGTCGCTGCTGGACCTGTGCTGGGGATCGTGCTACATTGTGTTTGCCGCGATCGCGATGTTCATGTCCAACTGGAAGCTGGCACTGGCCGTGATGGTCGTGCTGCCGCCGCTGGCGTGCGTCAGCTGGTTCTTCCAGCGCCGCATTCTCAAGAGCTACCGCGAGGTGCGCAAGACGAACAGCCAGATCACCGGCGCGTTCAACGAAGGCATCATGGGCGCGAAAACGACCAAGACGCTGGTGCGCGAGGATGCGAACTATGAAGAGTTCACCGTGCTCACCCGCAAGATGCACAAGTCGTCCGTGCGCGCGGCGACGCTTTCGGCCATCTATCTGCCGATCGTCATTTCGCTGGGCATGATGGCCACCGCCTATGCCCTGTGGAAGGGCGGCTATGACGTTTTTAACGGCGTGATCACGCTGGGTACGTTGCAGATATTCATCAGCTATACCATCAACTTTTTCGAGCCGGTGCACCAGGTTGCCCGCATCTTTGCGGATTTGCAGTCCTCGCAGGCGGCGGCAGAGCGCGTGATGACGCTGGTAGAGACCGAGCCGGAGATCAAGGACACGCCCGAAGTTGTCAAAAAGTTCGGCGACAGCTTCGCGCCCAAACGTGAAAACTGGCCGACACTCCACGGCGATATCGAGTTCGACCACGTCACCTTCAAGTATAAGGAAGGCGAAGCGGTGCTCAACGACTTCAGCCTCTCGGTGAAGGCGGGGCAGACCATCGCGCTGGTGGGCGAGACGGGCAGCGGCAAATCGACGATCGTCAACCTCGTCTGCCGGTTTTATGAGCCGAGCGAGGGCGCGGTGAAGATCGACGGTGTCGACACCCGCGAGCGCTCGCAGCTGTGGCTGCAAGCCAACCTGGGCTACGTGCTGCAAACGCCGCACCTGTTCAGCGGCACCATCGCCGACAACATCCGCTACGGCCGGCTCGACGCCCCGGAGGAGGAGATCGAGATCGCGGCGAAGATGGTCGGGGCGAACACATTCATTGAGAAGCTGGAGAAGGGCTACCAGACCGACGTGGGCGAGGGTGGCAACCGCCTGTCCACGGGCGACAAGCAGCTGATCTCCTTTGCCCGTGCGATCCTGGCCGACCCGCGCATCTTCGTGCTGGACGAGGCGACGTCTTCCGTGGATACCGAGACCGAGCAGAAGATCCAGATCGCCATCCGCGAGATGCTCAAGGGCCGCACGTCGTTCATCGTCGCGCATCGGCTCTCCACCATCCGCAATGCCGACCGCATCCTGGTCATCGACGGCGGCAAGATCATCGAGGATGGCAACCACAAGCAGCTGATCCGCAAGCGCGGCGTGTACTATAACCTGTACACCAACCAGTTCCGCGAGGAGCAGGAACGGCGCGTGCTGGCGGGCGAGGTATAACACAAAGCAAAAAGGGGGCCGTGAGCTATGCTCACGGCCCCCGTCTCATTCCCGCGTTGCTTAGAAGCTGATCGTCGCCTCGTTCACGTACACATTCATGAACTCATCGACATGGATGGTGTAGATCACGGTAACGATGGATGTTTCCGCATCGTCAAACTGCTGGTAGTCCATCACGAGAACGGTGTCGCCTTCCTGCTCGCCCATGATCATGTAATCGTAGTAGCCGGGCGCGCCCATCAGGTCTTCGTCGTTCAGCGTGAACTCGCCACCCGTCAGGGAGATGATACCCTCTTCCGACATGGAGAAGTGCCAATCATACCCGGTGGTCGGGTTCGCCATGAGGCGCAGAGGGAACATGATGGCCGTGCCGGCCATCGCCGTCGTCGCGAACATCGCCATCATCATCAGGGCCAGAGCCAGTGCAAATACCTTTTTCATTGTAGTAACCTCCTGTTTTGTTTTTGTGGCTTCAGTATAACGTGTCACCCGTAACAAAAACGTAACTGAAAAAGTATCCCTCAAAATTTCCATATTTCGTGCGCGATTGACAAAGGCAGGCGCATTCAGTAGAATAAACCCACTATACAGACGATTATAAACAGATACAGGAACGAGCATCACGCGGAGGTCTGCATTGTATACGCTGCTGCTGGTGGATGATGAACCGGAAATCCGGGAGGGCCTGCAAGAGGTGATCGACCTGCCCGCGCTGGGTTTTTCCGTGGTGGGCGAGGCGGGCAACGGCGTGGAAGGCCTGCGCCTTGCCGAGGCGCTCCGGCCCGATCTGATCATTACCGATATCCGCATGCCGCTGCTCAGCGGCCTTTCGATGGCGGCGCAGGTGAAAAAAGTATCGCCGACGACACAGTTCATCATCCTCAGCGGCTATGATGAGTTCGAATACGCGCGCCAGGCAATCGAGATTACCGCGCTGCGGTATCTGCTCAAACCCATTTCTTCTGTCGAACTTGTCGCCGTGCTGGAGGATGTCAAGCGCCGGCTGGACGAGGATTTTGCAAGGCGGCGCGACCTGACGCGCCTTCGTGCGCACTTTACCTCCAGCCTGCCGCTGCTGCGTGAGCTATTGCTTTCATCGCTGCTGGCGGGCAAGATGGACGCAGAGAGGGCGCTGCCGATGGCCGCGCGCTACGGCATGGACCTCAAAAGCCCCGCCTACGCGGTCGCAATGGTGCGCATGCCGCTGCCTGACACCGCCTCCCCGGCCGAGATAGACGACCCGGAGCTGCTGTTCTTCGCCGTGTCCAACATCCTCAGTGAGGTGCTTGCCAGCTGCCCTTCGCACCATCTCTTCCATATGGATGATATGCTCGCCGCGCTGCTGCTTCTGCCCGCCGGGGATCACCCGGCGCTATCCGGTGCGGCAGAGGCGCTGGATGCCGCGCGCCAGAATGTGGAGCGCTGCCTGGGCCAGCCGCTGCAGATCGGGCTAAGCGCACCGTGTGAAGCGCTGTCGGCATTGCCCGCGTGCACGCGGCAGGCGCTGTCGGCGGTGCACCACCTGGGAGCGCAGCGCGAGGGGCAGGTGCTGTGCATTACAGACATCGCACCCAGCCGTGGGCAGGCTTTCATCCCGGATGAATACATGCTGCGCGTGCTGAACAACAACCTCAAGCTAGGCGACGCGCAGCAGGCGGCCTCCGCTGTCTCATCGCTGCTGGATGCAGGCAGCCGGGCAACGCTCTCCGACTGGCGGGCATACCTGCTTGAAATACTAATGGTCTTCATCCGCGCCGCACGCGACCTGGACCTGTCCGCACAGGAGGATGCGCTTGTGGCGGCGCAGGAACAGCTGATGCGCTGCCCGCCGCCCGCGCAGGCGGAGACGGTTTTCACAGCGCTGTGCGGGCGCTTCGCGGCATCGGTCACCGAGAGCCGGGCGTCCTCCTCGCACCTGCTGGCGGCGGAGGCGGCCGCCTATATGCAGCGCCATTACATGGACGAGGACCTGACGATGGACAAGCTCTGTGGGCATCTGCACATCTCATCATCGTACTTTGGGTCGCTGTTTAAGAAAGAAACCCGCAAGACCTTCACGCAGTACCTAACGGAAGTGCGCATGGACAAGGCGATGACGCTGCTGGCTTCCACGGACCTGCGCACCGCGGAAATCGCCGTGCGAGTAGGCATTTCCGATCCAAGCTACTTCAGCTACGCGTTCCGGCGGCATTTCGGTGTATCGCCGTCAGCCGCGCGTGGGCGCAGGGAGACCTCTCCGTGACCGCGCGCACGGGTGGCCGCAGCGTCAGCCTGCTGCTGGTGATCCTCGCGGGCTTCTTCGCGACGATCGGCATCCTGCTGCTGTTCATGGCGGGCATGCTGACGCCGCGCGTCTCCCGCCTGCTGGAGCAGAACGCCATCGAGCGCACGCGCCAGACCGCGCTGACCAGCACCGGCGGACTGGAGCTGTATGTCGACGCGATGCTCGGCAACCTGCACTTTGTCTCCGGCATTGCGCCCCGGCAGGCTGACACCACAGACCCCACATTCCAGACGCAGATCGAGTTCATGCAAAAGAGCCAGGCGGATATCCGCAACATCGCGCTGTTCGCGAGCGACGGGCGCATGCTCTACAGCGCCACGGGTGAAGTATCCATCTCCCGGGACTGGATCACCCAGTCCGAGTGGTTCCGCAAGGCGCTGGCCTGGCAGGGCACGGTGCCGTTCTTCTCCGCACCGCATGTGCAGCACATCTTCGGCAGCCATTACGAATGGGTCGTGACGATGGCCAAAGCCGTCGACTACACCGAAAACGGCCGCAGCCAGACCGGCGTACTGCTGATCGACTATGATTTTAATGCGATCGCCTCGCTACTGTCCGATACCACGCTGGGTACGAACGGATACCTCTACCTGATCGATACCCAGGATACGCTGCTCTATCACCCGCGCCAGCAGCTCATCTACGCCGGGCTGGACCGCGAGGACCTAACCGCCGTGGCGGCGCAGGTCACGGGCCTGTGCCGGGATGAGCAGGACGGGCGCGGGCGGGTGCTGTTCATCCATACTGTGGCGCAGACGCGCTGGCGGCTGGTCGGCGTCGCGTACACCGATGAAGTACTCTCGCTGCAGAGCGCGTTCGTGCGTATGTTCACCGTTGCGCTGATCTCCGGCGCACTGCTGTCCATCGCGGCGGCGACGCTGACCGCGTACTTCGTCACCCGGCCCATCCGCGAGCTACAGCGCACGATGCGGCGGGTGGAGGCGGGCGACCTTAACACTGCGATCGAGGTGCAGGGGTTCAAGGAAATCCGCGCGTTGTCGCTGACATTTCGCCACATGCTGGAGCGCATCCGCATGCTGATGGACCAGATTGTCCGCGAGCAGGAACTCAAGCGCCTGCATGAGCTGAATGCGCTCCAGGCCCAGATCAACCCGCACTTCCTCTACAACACAATGGACTCGATCATCTGGATGGAGGAGCGCGGCAACTCAAAAGAAGCGATCACGATGGTGTCCGCGCTGGCGCGGCTGTTCCGCATCTCCATCAGCAAGGGGCGCAACATCATCACCGTGCGCGAGGAAATGGAGCATGTGCGCAACTACCTGATCATCCAGAAGATGCGCTTCCGCAACAAGTTCACCTACGAGATTGCCGCTGCCGAGGACACGCTGGAGCTGCGCACCATCAAGCTGATCGTGCAGCCGATTGTGGAGAATGCGGTGCACCACGCCATAGATGCCTATGATGAGCGCACGCTGCACATCGCTGTCGCGACCGAGATTCAGGAGGATTGCCTCGTTATCACCATACATGATGACGGCATCGGCATTCCCGAGGCGAAACTGGAAACCATCCTGACCACGCCGGCGGGCAAGAGCGGCATTGGGCTGAAGAACGTGCACGAGCGCATCCAGCTGACGTGTGGTAGAGAGTACGGCCTTTCTATTGAAAGCGTCGAGGACGAGGGCACGCGGGTGACCATCCGCCTGCCGCTGCGGCTGGAGGCGCAAGGGTGATATGAAGAGAATTGCTCTGATCTGCGCGCTGTGCTTGATCGTCTCCATCGCGGTGATGGTATGGGGTTTCCGCGACCAGCCCGAAGAGACCCTGACTACCCAGCCCGTCTACGCACTGCTTCTCTTTGAGGACCGTGGCACGGCGGTCATGCAGCTTAAACAGGGCGCACAGACCGCAGCCGACCGGCTGTCTGTACTGCTGAAGACCTATACTGTGGGAGAAGAAGCGCAGGACCGTCCATCGCTGCTGGGACAGGCGGACGCGGAGAAGCAGCTCGCGGGCCTGCTGCTGCCGCGCTGCTCGGAGGAGGTCGCGTCCATCGCGGCAACGTACGCGCAGGAGCGCGACATCCCGCTGGTGTACCTGGGTGGTGCATCGGACGCGATGACCGTGTGCGTGCTGACCGACTGGGAGGAACAGGGCCGCTTGCTGGGCGAAGCATACCTATCACAGGCGCGTGGCGATGCGCGCGTGTACGCCTTCTACGAAGAAGGCGATGCCGAACAGGTGATGCTGCGCGGGCTGCGCGTGGCGCTGCCGGGACAGGAAGTCCACACCGGCACCGACATTTCGGCGCTTACAGACACAGATGCGGCGTTTATCCTCACGCCCGTGCTGGTGGAACCCTTGGCCGCGCAGGCGGTGGGGCGACTCTCCCTGTGGGCCGTAGACCCTGGCGATGCGCGCGTGGCGCTGCTGGAAAAAGGGTTGGTACGCGGGCTGGTGATGGAGATGCCCTACGCACAGGGTGTGCTGGCCGTGCAGGCCGCGCACGGGAGTGAAGGCTATTCCTCAGGTGGCAGGCCGGTATACAGCCAGAGCCGCGTCGTCACGCCGGATACGATGTATGACACCGAGAACATCAAGCTGATGTTTCCTTTACTGCAATAGCGAGGAGGCGACGGTATGAAAAAGCCACTGGCGGCACTTTTGCTTTGCTGCATGTTCTTCCTTGCTGCCGGACAAGCGGGGGCGCTGCGCATCGGGCTGATGATCTACAACGGCGCTGACGCGTTCATGCAGGATGTGTGCGATAAAATCCTCGCCGCTGCCGGGGAGGATATCGAGATCGTCTATCTGGATAGCCACAACTCGCAGATCACGCAGAACGGCCAGGTGGAGCAGCTGCTCGCGGCGGGCGTGGACGCGCTGATCCTCAACACCGTCGACCGCACCGTGGCAATTTACCTGATCCGCATGATCCAGCCCACCGGCGTGCCCGTCGTCTTCATCAACCGCGAGCCGCTCTACGAGGACCTGATCCTCTACGACAAGGCGTACTATGTCGGCCACAACCCCAAGGTATCCGGCACGCTGGGCGGCCAGCTGATTGCCGACTACTTCACGCAGCACCCCGAGGCTGACCGCAGCGACGACGGCGTGATCCAGTATGTGATGCTCAAGGGTGAGCCGGGCCACCAGGATGCGGAGCTGCGCACGCAGTACTCCATCAAGGCGCTTGAGGATGCGGGTTTCCGCCTGGAAAAGCTGGCCGAGGACACCGCGATGTGGGACCGCGCACTCGCGCAGGACAAGATGTCCGGGTACCTGTCCACCTACGACGGGCGGATCGAGTGCGTCATCGCCAACAACGACGAGATGGCGCTGGGCGCGATTGACGCGCTAAAGGCCGCCGGTTACTTTACGCGCGGGCGATTCCTGCCGGTGGTGGGCGTGGACGCGACGGTGTACGCGGTCGCGGCGCTTGAGGAGGGAACGCTGCTGGGCACCGTCTACAACGACGCCGTAGGCCAGGCTGAGGCGGCGCTGCTGCTGGCTACGCTGCTGGGCCGGGGCGATGTGATTGATGAAACCACCTTCCCCTACGAGATCGACCAGGGGAAGTACATCTGGACCGACAGCTACCCTGTCACGCTCAGCTCACTTGGACAATAGGCATCAATTCACAGTGGAATTTTGATAGTTTTGGAGGGTATTTCCCCTTCTATGGATGGGAATGGTTGCATATAATCAGATCATATCCATAGTCTATATGAAGGAGGAACCTATTCCATGAAGAAACTGATCTCCCTTCTGATGGCCGTACTGATGCTGTGCGGCGTGGCGGCCGTGGGTCTGGCGGAAAACCCGACCATCGGCGTGTGCATCTACAAGTTTGACGACACGTTCATGACGGGCGTCCGCAACGCCATCACCGCCGCTGCTGAGGGCATCGCCGATGCGACGATCGCTGACAGCCAGAACGCCCAGGCCACCCAGAACGACCAAGTTATCATGTACATCTCCCAGGGCGTCAATGCGCGGGCCATCAACCCGGTGGACCGCATCGCGTGCGCCGAGATCTCCAAGAAGGCCGAAGAAGCGGGCATCCCGGTTGTGTACTTCAACCGCGAGCCGATCGCCGAGGAAATGGTCGATTTTGACAACTGGTACTATGTTGGCGCGAAGGCCGAAGAATCCGGCACCATGAGCGGCCAGCTGCTGGTGGACTACTTCACCGCGCATCCGGAAGCGATGGGCGAGGATGGCGTCATCCAGTACGTGATGCTGCAGGGCGAACCGGGCCATCAGGATGCCGAGCTGCGCAGCGAATACTCCATCAAGTGCCTGACGGATGCTGGCTTCAAGGTGGAAGCGCTGGCCGTCGACACCGCGATGTGGGACCGCGTTAAGGGCCAGGACAAGATGGCCGCGTGGCTGGCCGCGTACGGCGATAAGATCGAGTGTGTGCTGGCGAACAACGATGACATGGCGCTGGGCGCGATCGAAGCGTTGAAGGCCGAAGGCTACTTCACCGAAGGCAAGTACATGCCGGTCGTCGGCGTGGATGCCACCGCCCCCGCGCTGGAGGCGCTGAAGGAAGGCACGCTGCTGGGCACCGTCCTCAACGACGCTGTCAACCAGGGCAAGGCGACGCTGCTGCTGGCCGTTGCGGCCGCCAATGGCGAAATCCCGGCCGACTTCCCCTATGAAGTCACCGACGAGCACTATGTCTGGGTTCCGTACCAGATGGTCACCGAGGAGAACTACACGCAGTTTGAGTAAGCGTTTTCCTTCGAAACACTGTGGGGCTGCCGGACACGGCAGCCCCTTCCCGAATCGCGAAGGGACGCTTATAGTCATTCAACCCCAAAACCGACCAAGATGA
Organism: Eubacteriales bacterium; assembly: GCA_031549105.1. Classification (GTDB taxonomy): domain Bacteria; phylum Bacillota; class Clostridia; order Christensenellales; family Aristaeellaceae; genus Avichristensenella. The sequence continues at coordinate 13,593 of JAVBQK010000081.1, read as the reverse complement.
GCGGATCTTTTTCCGCCCCGCGGCGTCGCTCTCCGCTCAACGTAGCTGCTGGCTACGCCTCGCTCCGGCTCCTTGCCGGACGAAAAAATCTCGCGCCCACCTTGGCCAGTTTTGAGGTTGAATGACTATACGAAGGAACAGCATGATTTCTTCGTCAGCGCCCCGTGCGTATAAAGGAGGTATGGCCCTTGGCGGAGCAAAACAGCCCCTATGTGCTGGAGATGACTGGCATATCCAAGGAGTTCCCGGGCGTGAAAGCGCTGGACGGCGTGACGCTGTGCGTCAAACCCGGCAGTGTGCATGCGCTGATGGGGGAAAACGGCGCGGGCAAATCCACGCTGATGAAGTGCCTTTTCGGTATTTACCGGGCGGACGCCGGGGAGATCCTGCTGGACGGCAAGAAAGAGACAATCAACTCTTCTCGCGAGGCGCTGGATCACGGCATCGCGATGATCCACCAGGAGCTGCACCCCATCCCATATCGCAACGTGATGGACAATATCTGGCTGGGCCGCTATCCTAAGAAGGGCATCTTCGTGGACGAGGCGGAGATGTACCGCCGTACCAAGGCGCTGCTTTCCGACCTGGAGCTGGATGTCGACCCGCGCGTGCTGGTGGGCGACCTGACCGTCTCCACCGTGCAGACGATCGAAATTGCCAAGGCCATCTCCTACAACGCGAAGGTGATCATCATGGATGAGCCGACCTCATCGCTGACGGAGAATGAAGTGGCTCACCTGTTTAAGCTGATCCGCCGCATGCGCGAGCGCGGCGCGGCGATCATCTACATCTCCCACAAAATCGAAGAAATCCTCGAAATCGCCGACGAAGTGACGATCATGCGCGACGGGCGTCTGGTCGGCGCATGGCCCGCGAAGGAACTGACGACCGATCTGATCATCAGCCGCATGGTGGGCCGGGACCTGACCAACCGCTTCCCGCCCCGTTCCAACGTCCCGGGCGATGTGGTGATGACGGTGGAGGACTTCACCAGCCCGAACCCCAAGTCGTTCCAGCATGTCAACTTCACGCTGCGCCAGGGAGAAATCCTGGGCGTGGGCGGGCTGGTCGGCGCGCAGCGGACTGAGCTGCTGGAGGCGCTGTACGGCCTGCGCGAAATATCGTCCGGCACGCTGACCCTTGCGGGACGGCAGGTCAAGATCGATAACCCGCGCACCGCGATGCGGCACGGCATGGCGCTGCTGACCGAGGAGCGGCGCGCCACCGGCATCTTCCCGATGCTGTCCGTGCTGGAGAACGGCGTTGTCGCCAACCTCCGGGCGTACGTGAAGCGTCCCTTTATCCACCTGGATGAAAAGCGCCGCATTGCCGACACGGTAGAGAGCATCCGCAAGCTGTCCATCAAGACGCCTTCGTTCCAGACGCTGATCAAGAACCTCTCCGGCGGCAACCAGCAGAAGGTGCTCATCGCCCGCTGGCTGCTCACGGAGCCGAGCATCCTCATCCTGGATGAGCCGACACGCGGCATCGACGTGGGCGCGAAGTACGAGATATACACCATCATCGCCGACCTTGCCAAACGCGGCAAATCAATCATCATGATCTCATCGGAAATGCCGGAACTGCTCGGCATGAGCGACCGGGTCATGGTGATGTGCGAGGGCCGCATGACCGGCATCCTGGATGGCAAGGACGCCTCGCAGATGGAAGTCATGCGGCTGGCCACGCAGTTCACCAGCAAAATCGCGTAACGGAAGGAAGGAACGCCATGTTACACGCAACGCAGCAGCCCACCCTCTTGCAGCGCCTGGGCGCGCCCACCGCGGCGCGGCGCTTTGTCACCTTCGCGCTATGCGCGCTGGCAGTGCTCAGCCTGTTTCTGCCCTACACTAACTACTCCGTGCCGGTCTATACGGACGCATCCGCGCGCGAGGCGCTTGTTGGTGCCGAGGCAACCTACATAGCGGAGATCGCCGCGTATGAGGCGGACCTTGTTGCGCTGGACGAGGCCAAGGCGCTGATTGCTAAGATCGAGCCGCTCTACAATGCGGCGGCGTCCGAGCTTGCCGCGCTGAAGGCCGCGGAAACTCCGGACGAGACGGCCATCGCGGCCAAGCAGGCCGAGTATGACGAATACAATACGCAGATTATCGACGCGCGCAAGATCACGCGCAAGGCGTCGTCGATCTCGCACCCGGTTACGGTGCAGGACCCCGTCCCCGCCACCGAGGCGATGGTTAAGGCCGGGGACACTTTGGCGACACACGGCATATCGGGCCTGTCACTGATGACCGGCGGTCTCTCCGCCGCCATCCGCACCAACGCGCACCTGACGCTGATCCCCGGCCTGCTGCTCCTGCTGGCGGGCGCGGTCCTCTCGCTGCTGAACCTGTCGATGCAGTGGCGGAAGCCCGTCGTGCTGCTGGGCGCAGTTCTGGTGGTGTTCTCGGCGCTGCGCCTTTCCACCGCCACTGCGAAGGAGATGGGCGCGATTGCTAAGGTCTACTCGTTCGGCGCCGGGTATACGATCGCCATCGTCGCATCGCTGCTGGCAATCCTCGCGGTGATGTTCGAGCAGAAGAGATTCGACATGTCGCTGAGAGGCCTCAAGCGGTTTGCATCCGACAAGGCAATCTACCTGGTATTGCTGGCGCTGGTCGTCGTCATCGCAATCATCCGGCCGAAGTTCCTGTCGGTCTCCACGCTGCTCAATATCCTGCAGCAGAGCTCCACCCGCCTGATCATCGCGATGGGCATGAGCTTCGTCATCATCGGCACCGGCGGCGTCGATCTATCCAGCTGCCGCGTCGTCGGCATGACGGCGGTGCTCGCCTCTTCAATGCTGCAGACATCCTCCTACAGCCGCCTGTTCTTTCCGGGCCTGCCGCAGCTGCCGGTCATCCTGCCGTTCGTGCTGGCGATGCTCATCGCGCTTCTGTTCGGCCTGCTCAATGGCGGCATTGTCGCCAAGCTCGGCGTTCCGCCGTTCATCGCGACGCTCGCCACGCAGGTCATCGTATATGGCGCAACCAGCATCTACTTCGATATGGCCCCCAACAACAGCCAGCCGATCGGCGGCCTGCGCGAGGACTTCACGTTCCTGGGCTCCGGCGCGGTCTACGGCTTCATCCCAATTGTCGTCATCATCGCGCTGGTGGTCTGTGTGGTCATCTGGTTTGTGCAGAACAAGACGGTCTTTGGCAAGAACGTGTTTGCCATCGGCGGCAACCGCGAGGCAGCCAAGGTCTCCGGCATCAACGTAACGCTGACGATCATCATCATCTTTGCCCTGGCCTCCACCCTGATCGGCATGGCCGGCGTGCTGGAAGCCGCCCGAACCGGCGGCGCGACCAACAACTACGGCGTGGGGTACGAGCTGGACGCCATCGCGGCGTGCGTTGTCGGCGGCGTATCATCGTCCGGCGGCGTGGGTACCGTGGGCGGCGTCATCTCCGGCGTCCTCATCTTCCAGGTCATCAACTACGGCCTGACGTTCCTGGGCGTGAACCCGTACTGGCAGCAGATCATCAAGGGCATCATCATCGCCAGCGCGGTGGCGCTGGATATCCGGAAGTATCTGAGCAAGAAGTGACGACGGGGAGAAGACGCCAGGGGGAGCTCTGCTCCCCCTGGACCCCCTCGCGAAGGGCTTTGCCCTTCCGAAACCCATGTTCCGCTGCGGCGGAGGATGGGTTTTTTTCTGTGTGGATTTTTTGCGAATGCTACTGTATAATTGTGGTAGCAGGCCACAGAAAGGCGCTGATGCCACATGTCCGTCGCGCGGCTGCTGATCTCCAAGTCCTTTCGCGAACAGTCTATCTATCGCTCCAATGTGATCATGGGGCTGCTTGGTTCTGTGCTGTTTCTTTTCTTTCAGATTTGTCTTTGGTTTGCGCTTTACCAGAGTGGGCGTACCGGCGTTTCGACGCTTGCGGAGACGCTCACCTATCTGGTTTTCTCATCTATTCTATTGCCTACGCTTCAGCTTGGCATCGGCAGGCAGATCGGCGATGCCGTCTACTCCGGCGATCTGGGGTCGGCGATGCTGCGGCCCATCTCCCTCCAGCGATTCTATATGCTGCGTGAGCTGGGCGGCGCTGCTTTCCATCTGTGCACCGTGGTGGTGCCCGTACTCTATCTGGCCACGCGGTTTTTCGATTTTCTGCCGCCTGCTGGCCTGCCCGCACTGCTGGCGTTCCTGGCGACGGCGGTGCTCGGCGCGGTGATCTACAACCTTTATGACATCATCCTCGGCTACAGCGCCTTCTGGCTGATGACCACGTGGTACATGCCATGGTTTAAGCGCGTGGTGTTCCAGATGTTTGGCGGTGTGATGATCCCGCTATGGTTCTACCCGAAAATACTGGTATCCATCGCGGCGTATCTGCCGTTTCAACACATCGTTTACACGCCCATCGAGCTGTACCTGGGCCGCATGCCGGCGGAGAGCGTCTTCAGTGTGCTGGCCTTGCAGCTGCTATGGATCGCGTTGCTTTGGCTGATCGAACGGCTGGTGTGGCGTTTGGCGCAGAAGAAGATCACCGTGCAAGGAGGCTAGCCGTGTTCTATTTGTCGACATTTTACAGGTTTTTCAAGATCAAATGGAAATCGGCGCTGGAGTATCCGGGCTCGTTCATGATGGGCATCACGGCACAGCTAATCTCCTACGCATTTGAGTTCTTCACGCTATGGATCATGGTCAGCGCATTCCATTCGATGAAGGGCTGGTCGGCGATGGAGGTATTGTTCCTCTACGCGATGAACCTGCTGTCCTACGGCGTCAGCGCGTCCTTCGGGTACAACATCTGCATGAGCCTGCCCGCGATGGCGCGCAGTGGGTCATTCGACGATGTGCTGATCCGGCCGGTACACAGCCTTTTCTACCTGATTGCCTCGAACTTTAACATCGGGTATGTAACGCACATCACCCTCTCGGCGGTGATGATGGCGGTCTCGCTGGCTAGCCTGGGTGTCGCGTGGTCAGCTTTGCACACCCTCGGCCTGATCGTGGTGGTGCTAGGCGCGTCACTGATTCATTTTAGCATGATGCTGCTGACGGCCATTCCGTCCCTGCGCATCCTGGGGAACTCCAAATGGAGCTTCCTGTACTGGCAGCTGCGGGATGTGGCGAACTATCCCCTTTCCATCTTTGACGGGCCGATCCGGCTGGTCTTCACCTTTGCGCTGCCGTTTGCGTTCATCAGCTTTTTTCCGGCGCAGCCGTTCCTTAGCAAGAGCGACCTGCTGGGCCTTCCGCGGCTTTTCATGTACCTGACGCCTGCGGTGGGGTTGTTGCTCTTCGGGCTGACCATCGCGGTCTGGCGTTTCACCGTCAACCGCTACGAAAGCTCCGGATCATAACCGGGAGGAGAATCCATATGGCGCAGATCAGCATGGTGGATGTCGTCAAGGAGTTCCGCATCAAGCAGCGGAGCACAGGCTCCCTTCGCGGCGCGAAGGATTTCTTCCATCCCCAGTATACCGTCAAGCGCGCGGTGGACGGCGTCAGCCTGGAAGTGGAGCAGGGCGAGATCGTCGGGTACATCGGCCCCAACGGCGCTGGGAAATCCACCACGCTGAAAATGCTGACCGGCATCCTGACACCGACCAGCGGTCGGATTGAGGTGAGCGGCGCGGCGCCCAGCCAGAACCGCAGGAAGAACGCGCTGCACATGGGCGCGGTGTTCGGCCACCGCTCGCAGCTTTTATGGGATCTGCCGGTGCGTGACACGTTTGAGCTGCACCAGCAGCTCTACCACATCCCGCAGGAGGTGTTCGAGCGCAACCGTGCGTTCTACATCGAGCTGCTGGACATGGGCGGCTTCACCGACCAGGCGACGCGTCAGTTGAGCCTGGGGCAGAAAATGCGCGCCAACATTGCGCTGGCGCTGCTACATGATCCGGATATACTGTACCTAGACGAGCCGACCATCGGTCTGGATGTGGTCGCGAAGAACCGCATCCGGCAGTTTATCCTGGAGGTGAACAAAGCGCGGCGGACGACCATCATGCTCACCACGCACGACATGAGCGACATCGAGTCCGTCTGCCAGCGGGTGGTGCTCATCGACAGTGGCAAGAAGCTCTACGACGGCACGATGGCGCAGTTCAAGCGCCAGTACGCCCAGCGGTTCCAGCTGCGCGTGGTGTTCCGCGAGGCGGACGCAGCGCTGAGCGATCCACGCTTTGAGCCTGTGAAACGCGAGGGAAACGAAGCCCTCTACGCCGTTCGCCACGCCGACCTGCAGCCGGGCGAGGCTTTGCTCACCGCCGCGCGCGGCGCGGACCTGATGGACATCAGCATCCTGGAACCCACAATGGAAGAAATCGTCCGGGTGATCTACGAGAAGAACCGCGCTTAGCAGCGAACGTTCTTGCGCTTGAACCCCAGGCGGCCCTTGTCCGCCGCTTTCTGGATGGATTCGGTCGCCAGCGGCACCGAACACTTGCCCTTGCCCGTGGTCACCTTGACCTCACCCACCCGCTCAGCCGTCTGTACAGCCTGCTCATGCAGCGGCAGATAGGACACGCCCACCGCGATCAGGAATCCGTTCATCGAGTAGCGCGTGCGATTGGGGGCATCATGGATGGTGCTAGCAACCGTCTCCAGCATCGCGGAGAGCTTGTCCGGGTCGAACTCGGCGTCCGGGCGTGAACCCAGCAGCCACTCATAACAAGCCCAGCCCGCCGACATGCGCAGCTCCTCGCCGCTCTCGATCCAGCGATCCGCCACAGCCTGCGCAAAGTCCGTCTCGGCCAGCGTCACCGACACCACATAGTCGGAAATCATGAAGAAATACGCCGCGTCCATCCAACGGTCAAAATCCACCTCGGTCATCGCTTTGGGGTCGGCGATCATTCCGGCGAGGTACATGGCATCATAGTTGCCGGTCGCATACAGCGCTTCGGCCAGTGCCTGATCCTTCTTGATCCGCTTCGCCAGCGGTCGCATGGACATCGTGGGCACACCAAAATGCGGGTCATGCACGCCGTGCGCCTGGTAGATCTTCTTGGTCTGCGCCGTCGCCAGGCTTTCCAGCTCCAGCATAACTTCCGCCAGTTCCATCTCAGCCACATCCTTTTTGTTTTATGGCGGTGCGCTATTCGATCTGAACCGAAACCAGCTCCGCCTCCGCCGTTCTTTCCAAATATCGCACGATTTCTTCGATCATGTTCTGCGCGTGCGCCGCTTCACCCGATACCACTGCCACGCCAAGCGTCAGCGTCCGGTGAACATCCTGCGTGCCCACCTCGGCAATCGCGGCGTTGAACTTGTGCCGCGCCTTGTCGATGGCGCTACGCGCCACCATGCGCTTGTCCTTGAGCGACTGCGCATAGGGAATGGAGAAAACCAGCTCCGCCGACCGCGTGATCATCGCGCTACCTCCTGCCACTCTCCGCCGCCTTGAAGTTGTACACAGGCCGAACCACACTCAACACATCGGCCGTGGGGCCGATATGCCGCAGGATTTCGTCCATATCCTTGTACGCCATCGGGCATTCGTCCAGCGTATCCTTGCCTACCGAGGTGGAAAACACGCCCGTCATCTCCTTTTGAAATGCGGAAACGGTGAAGCGCTTGCGCGCCTCCGCCCGGCTCATCAGCCGCCCAGCGCCGTGCGGCGCGGACTGGTTCCAGTCGTCATTGCCCTTTCCCACGCAGATCAGACTACCATCCCGCATGTTGATGGGGATGAGCAGCCGCTCGCCCGCCTTGGCGGACACAGCGCCTTTGCGCAGGATCATTGACTCGGTATCGATGTAGTTGTGCACGGTGGTGAACCGCTCATCCTCGCTCAGCTTCATGCTGCGCAGGATTTCCTGCATCATCGCTTGGCGATTGAGCGCGGCAAAGCGCTGCACCAGCCGCATGTCGTGCAGATAATCCTCCAGCAAGCTGCCGCTCACATACGCAAGCTCATACGGAACCCCGCTCCGGTTGTTCTTCGCGCCACCCTTCATGGTCTGCCCCGGTTCCAGCCCATTCAGCTGCGCATACCCTGCATCCTGGTAATACTGGGCCACTTCCAGCCCCAGGTGGCGACTGCCCGAATGTACGACGATAAACAGCCCGCCCTCATCGTCCCGGTCCACCTCGATGAAGTGATTCCCTCCGCCGAGCGTCCCGATGCTGTCGTACGCCCGGTCCAGGTTGCAGGCCTTCGCGCAGCGGAGTTCCGACAGATCAATCTCCCAGACCAGCGCATGCTGCTTTTTCCGCACGGCAAAGCCGGACGGGATGCTCGCGCGGATCAGCGCGTCCAGCTTGGGCAGCTCCATCCGCTTCTCCGCAACGCGCACCGTCTCCATCCCGCAGCCGATATCCACGCCTACCAGATTCGGCACAATCGCGTCCGAGATGGTCATCGTGGTGCCGATGGTGCAGCCCGCCCCGGCATGCACATCCGGCATAATCCGGATCTTGCATGCCGCGACAAACGCTTGGTCGCACAGCGCCTGAATCTGCGCCCGCGCGGTTTCCTCCAGCGCATCAGTATACACCTTCGCAGCGCCGTGTTTCCCTACAATATCGACCATGGCACTTCTCCATTGCTTTGTTATTAGTGATTATAGCATACCCGAAAGCGAAAGAAAACGGGCAAGGGCTGGCGTGAAGAGGAACGCCAGGGGACTCTGTCCCCTGGACCCCTGCGAAGGGCTTTGCCCTTTCGAAACCCATGACTGCTCACGCAGGGGCTAACGCATTGTTTATGTAAAACCTACTCGTACCCGCGCGTGAGCGCAACATGGGTTTGGAAAGGGCAAAGCCCTTCCCGGGTTCCCCAAGGGCAGAGCCCTTGGGCCGCCGGAGGCCGTCCCCACCCCGTCCTCCCTTCGTCCAACAAAAAAGCCCGCCGTCGGCATTTCTCTGCCAGCGTCGGGCTTTCGCGCGGTTGTAGGTTGTCGCGGATTCCGCCTTGCGGGTAACTGGGCTGATGCATCCCCAGTTCTCCCGCTTGCGCTGGTCCTCGGCACGCTTCTTGCGTTTGGACATTTTTTCGTAGGGAACATAGGCCATAGGGCATTCCTCCTTGTGCGCCCTCCCGGGCGTTAGGTGTTTTTCATGATCACGCCCTCGATGATGTCGGCGACATCTTCGCACGCGTCCAGGCAGTTTTCCATGCAGTCGAGCATCGTGGTCCATACCATCGTATGCCGAAGATCGCCCTCTGTCAAGAAGAGCTCCCGCATGCTCTTGGCGTAGAGCCTGTCGCCCTCGTTCTCCAGCGCGTTTACTGCAATGATGTGCTGATGAATCGTCTTGGATTTTTTAAAGCTTTTGAACTCCTGTACGGTGGTTAGCAGCGCTTGGCAGCAGCGCACGATCAACTCCGCAAACTCCTCCGCGGCCGGGATGATCTTCCGGATATTGAACATGTACGCGCGGCGCATGACTTCTTCGACCGTATCCACTACATCATCAAGCTCCTGCGACATGGATACGATATCCTCCCGCTCAATGGGCGGCAAAAACTCGTAGGACAGGTGCTTGAGCATCTCGTGCTTCTGCATGTCCGCCTCGTTTTCAATGTGGTGCATCTTGTCCACTTGCGCCTCTATCGTCGCTACATCAAAGCTAGCAAGCGATGTGCGCAGGTATATCGCCGCATCCAGCGCATACTGGGCACAGGTTATAAAGGAATCAAAATAGTCGAAATCTTTCTTTCTATCGGCTCTACTCATCTAAACATTTCCTCCTGTTAAAAGATCATTATGAATAGCTTGGCCATCAAAAACCCGAGCAAACCGCAGCCCGGAAATGTCAGCACCCACGCCAGCGCCATCTCCCGTACAATCTTCCAGTTGACCGCCGAAATGCGCTTGGACGCGCCTACGCCCATGATCGCAGTGGTCTTGGTGTGCGTGGTGCTTACCGGTATGCCGGTCAGCGACGAAAGCAACAGGCATGCGGCGGCACCTGCGTCCGCGGCAAAGCCCTGGTACATCTGGAGCTTGACCATGTCCAGTCCCACCGACTTGATGATGCGGTAACCACCAATGGAGGTGCCCAGCGCCATCACGACGGAGCATATAACCATCAGCCATATGGGCACGACAAAGCCGGTAACATCGCCCTTGCCGCTGGCCAGGAAGATGCCCAGCAGGAATACGCTCATGAACTTCTGACCGTCCTGCGCGCCGTGCATAAAGGCCATCGAAGCCCCGCCGACAATCTGCGCATCCCGGAAGAACCGCACGGTTTTCCTGCGGTCCATCGGCCGGCAAATCCACTCAATCATGCGGGTGGCGCCAAACCCGGAGAAAAAACCAAGCGCGGTGGACAGTCCCAGGCCGTACAGCACCTTGATCCACTCGGCCGTGTTGATGCCCGAGAAGCCGCCGTGCAGCGCGATGGCCGCGCCGGAAAGACCGGCGATCAGCGCGTGGCTCTCGCTGGTTGGGATGCCGAACTTCCACGCCGCGGTCGCCCATACGACGATGGCAAACAGCGCCGCGCACAGCGCCACGGTCGCGTCGCCCGTCTGCCCGCCAAAGTCGACCATGTTGTAGATGGTCATGGCGACCTTCGCATTGATCAGCGTCATCAGCAGCACGCCGAAGAAATTGAAGATGGCGGCCATGATGATTGCGGACGAGGCCTTCATTGCACGGGTGGAAACGCAGGTGGCAATAGCGTTGGGCGCATCCGTCCAGCCATTGACCAGGATCACGCCCAGCGTGAGTGCAACGGTGATCGCAATCATAGGGTTACTGGTTAGGAGCGTGAGAAACTCTGAAAATCCGACGCTCATGGCGTCCCTCCTTTGAGCTGTTTTCGAGGGATAGGGAATGGAGAAAAGGCCACAGTCAGCATAGCAACGCAACATGACAATGGCGTGAAAGTGACGGGAAAAGTGCATGAAACACGACGCTTGCCCGCACCGTCAGCAAAATTCTAGCACAGCCTACATGAGATGACAAGCAATTATGCAAAAAAGGGCGGACGCATGTTTTCACATTCTGTTCACGCGCTGTTCACGCACGCTTGCTATACTTCTGCATATCCCAAATACGTGGTATGAAAGGAGATCCTTATGTTGATAGATTGGGTTATGCAATTGCTCTTGCGGAGGCGTCTCCGTCCGGTGCGCGTCCGGTCAGGGTATTTCCCCTACCGGTAAGCATATGCTTCCGCTGGGAACATTAAGGACCTGCGCATGACGCAGGTCCTCCCGTATCTTTGGTGATCAGTTGCGCCCGCAGCCTCTACCGCAACCCGTGTTGAGGTTATCTTAGCTGACGATCTTCCTTGAGCCGTATGCGTCGAGACATGTATCACGCACTTGACGCACAACGGCTTCTGTCCTGCTGATGAGTCCATCGTTGCCCTGGGCATACTCCCCGATCCATTTCGCTACTCCAACAAGTGTTTCGTTAATCTGTTTCAGCGAATCCAGTTCCTTCAGCAGCGCTTGTTGCTGGTTGAGGAGTCTGATAACATCAAGCTCCATTCTTCACCTCAATTCGCGACGATTGAGCCACTGTAAACACCATTCGTTTTTGTCGCACCGGTGTATTTCATGCAATAAAAGCGAGCATATACACGATACTCACAACCCGCCGTCCCGCTATACATTTGCTCGAACGAGTACGAAGGTCTATTATACCCAACGCTACCGGTAATGCCGGATGAAACCGTCGTCCATGTACCATTGACCTTCTGCTGCACATCGTAAGACGATACGCCTAAGACCGAAGATTCCTCATAGGCGGTTACCGAAAATGTAATGTTGATCTTGCCGCTGCCTTGTTTCGACAACCCGATTGTGTATGAGTTGAAAAAATCGTCCGCCCGTTGAATGATCACACCATCATCAAACGTGCTTATCTCCGCGCTAAACTCGACATAATCTGAAGCGAGAGACGGGAGTCCAATAGCCAACATGCTAACAAGCAGCAACGCGCTAATGATTTTCTTCATTCGTTCATCCTCCGTATAGTGACATAACAATCTGTTCTACATCCTCTTTAGAGACTTTTCCCTTGAGCTCATAAAACGCATATCCATCTGACCAAGTTGCATTTGTCACGTTATTATTTGTCATCAAGACCACCTCATGACCTGCTATAACATATACCTCCCCCGTCATGGTGTTTTTTTCGAGGGAAAAGATGCCCACCGTATCCTCATTGCTAAAAACCGTGGTTTTGAACAGTAACTCCTTGCCTACATCATTTTTGTACTGAGAGGTCATAAAGCGCATGTCAGTGCCTTCGAAGACGAACCAGTATTCAAACTCATAGCCTTTGGGTACCCAAACCAGCTTAACCGGATAGCCCCAAAGTACGGCAGGTGCTAGTTCTGTTTGGTAATTGATGCCATCATCATTCACCATTTGCCCAGCATCACGATAGATATCTGCGTCTCGTGAAGTCGAATTGAGGTCCAAACCAAGCGTTTCGGCTACCGGCTGAAACACACGTAGAATGAGTTCCCAATTAAAAGCGTACGCCGCCCCTACAGTCAATCCACTCAGCGCGATCGCGCCAACAAGCACCACTGCGGCGATACGCACGATATGTGACAACTTCCGGCTACTCGTCCGCCTCTTTTCGTGCTTCGTCAGCGCTGCCCACCTGTCATCGCGGTGCGCTTTCTCAGCAGGCGTCTCGGCGATACCAAGCTGCTCGAGCCTGATGGCGATTGCCTCATTCAGCAAGTCCTCTTCGTATGCTCCATTCTCTAATGACTCGGCAAGGAGATCATCTACAGTTACGTCACCATCGGCAGACAACTCCTTTCCTAGATCGTTCAGTTGCTCAAGGAGCATTAGGGCACGCGGGTCAGGCATTTTTTTGCCCTCCATCTATATTATGTCGTAACTTGTCGAAAGGTTACGAATATTGTCGAGAAATTTCCAAAAGACGCTGCCTTAGCCGATAGGCACGCACTTTTGCCGCGCCATACGTAATTTGGTACTCGTCGGAAACGTCTTGCAGAGGCACCTTTTCAATGTATATCCGGTTGAACAAGGCTACCTCGTCTTTTTTTAGCAACGTTTGGACTTCCCCAATGGTAATCCGTTGCACCATTACCTCGTCGCTTTGGAGGATATCTTCCTGCAAAGGCAGCTCTCTTCTTCTCGCAACGTGCTGCCTGCGACACTCATTCATGCAGAGATTATCCGCTGTTTTATACAACCATCCAACAACGTTTTCTTGCCCGATAATCGTGTCTGCCTTGGCAAGTGCGGTTGCGAATACATCAATAAGCACATCCTCAGCGGCTGCTAGGCATGCCCCACCGGCATTTAGACGAAATCGTATTCTTTTTATAACCATATCAGAGTATTGACGGTATAACCCATCAACCCAGGTTCTTGCGTCAAACCCCTGAGCTTTCCCCAGATTCATTTAGGTTCATCACCCAATCGTTTCTTTTGTGTCTCCCTATTATACAGAATTGAGCAGAGTTTGCAAACAGCGGGTTTTACGTCTCACCGGAAACATCGCCTGTCGTAGCACTTCTCGGGTCCGGTGTAGACCACTTCACACCTATTCCTATCCATCATTTCCGTAGACAAAAAGCCAGCAAGCGTAAGCCATGGACTCAGCCTAAAGACAAAATCCCTGTCGCCGTACGGCGACAGGGATTTTGTCTTTAGGCTGAGTCCATGGCTTACGCTTGCT